>JAOUPA010000139.1 GCA_029880105.1 Gammaproteobacteria bacterium | reverse complement strand
GAAGAATCTCTTCGATGTATTCTGCCTGCCCCTGCTGTTTGAGATGGTTCACCACATTATGCACTTCATGATCCGCAACAAAGGCACCATGGACACGTGTGGGTATATTTTTGCCACCTTCAAGGTACAGCATGTCACCGTGCCCGAGTAACTGCTCTGCCCCCATCTGATCGAGAATGGTGCGTGAATCAACACGCGATGACACCTGAAACGCAATACGTGTCGGAATATTGGCTTTAATCAGACCGGTAATGACATCTACCGAGGGTCGTTGCGTTGCCAGGATCAGGTGAATTCCTGAGGCACGTGCCTTCTGGGTAATACGTGCGATCAACTCCTCAATTTTCTTACCAACAACCATAAACAGGTCGGCAAACTCATCAACCACAATGACAATATAGGGTAGCGGTTGTAGCTTAATTGGCTGCGCGCCGGGCGCCGCATGCTCAACATCAAACAGTGGATCATCAATCGGTTTACCGGCCGCAATGGCCTCTTTCACTTTCTTGTTATAACCGACAATATTTCTCACGCCCAACGCCGACATCAATGCATAACGGTTTTCCATTTCACCGACACACCAGCGCAGGGCATTAGCCGCCTCCTTCATATCAACCACCACCGGTGCCAGCAAATGCGGAATACCGTCGTATACATTTAGCTCCAGCATTTTCGGGTCAATCAGGATCATGCGCACATCAGCAGGCTTGCTCTTGTACAGCAGGCTCATCAACAGCGCATTCAGGCACACCGACTTACCGGCACCGGTCGTACCCGCCACCAGCAGATGCGGCATTTTGGCCAGATCGGCCACTATAGGATGGCCACCAATATCCTTGCCCAGGCCAATGGTCAGTGGTGAAGATGCCTTATCAAATTCTTTCGACATCAGGATTTCACTGAGTGAGACAATCTCCTTGCTCTCATTGGGAATCTCCAGACCCACTAGCGATTTACCCGGAATCACCTCCACCACCAGCACACTCACCACCGACAGCGAGCGCGCCAGGTCTTTTGACAATGCCGTAATCTTGCTGGCCTTAACACCCGGTGCCAGTTCCATCTCAAAGCGAGTGATCACCGGCCCGGGGTGAACCGCCACTACGTGTACCTCGATATTGAAATCAGCGAGTTTGATTTCAACCAGGCGAGACAGGGCCTCCAGCGCCTCTTTTGAATAACTCTCCTCATGCTCCTTCGGTGGATCAAGCAGGCGTAATGCGGGTAGTTCTGAATCTACCGGACCATCAAACAGGGCAATCTGTTTTTCACGATCCATACGCTCAGAAATCTCGACCTTCTTGACCGTCGGCTCGATACGCACCTTCGGCTCACCTTGTGCCTCGCGCACAGCGGTTTTCTTTTTATCGGCCTCGACCACTTCCTGCCGATGCTGCCTCGCTTCCTCACCCGCCTTGTTTTCCTGAATACGCTCGATCAGTGCATTCACCTTCTCGCACAGCCAGACAAAAATGGCCAGCCCCGTCGCACCGATAAAATCAATCACGGCAAACCATGAAATACCGCTAAATAGCGTGGTTCCCGCCAGCAATACCGCCAGCAAAATCAGCGTTGAACCGAGTAGACCCAGCACACCAGCCATGGCGTCGCCCAGCCAGCGACCCAGAATACCGCCGCCATCGAGAGGCAGGGTCGATTCGGGTACAGAAAAATGGATACTGGCAAGTGCACAACCCGCAGCCAGCGTGACAAAGAAGCCTGCCCAGCGTATCGCCAGTACGTGGTAATCCACTTCCCTGTCCTCGCCACCACCACGTAACACCAGCCAGCCGCTATAGGCAATAATCACGGGCAGCAAATAAGATAGGTAGCCAAACAGGCTGAAAAAGACATCAGAAAACCAGGCACCGACGACACCAGCGGCATTATGGACTTCTTCACGCGCCCCGGTATGTGACCAGCCGGGATCATCGACGTGATAGGTAATAAAAGAGGCCAACAGAAACAAAGCCATCGCACTCAGCACCAACATGGCGCCTTCGCGCAGGCCATGCTGAATATGCGAGGTAAGCTCGATGCCTGTTGTTGTTTTTTTACGGCGTGCTTGAGCCAATCCAATCTTCCCGACTTTAATATAGAGAATACAGCGAGGTCATTGACCTCGACATTCCGCTCATTATACCCAGTTTTACCATGTCGTCAGGTTATTACTGTTGTTTTTACCCACTAGCCGGGCCTCGCTAGTGCATTTCCTCGACCAGCACAGGATCAACCACCTGGCCACCTGATACCGCCACCGCACGCTGTAAATAGGTATCGTTGGCCAAAGCGCCCTCAGCCAGGCGCTGAACATAGGGTACCACCGCCGCTGACAATGATTGTGAAGCCGTACGTGGCACTGCACCCGGCATATTTGGCACAGCTGAGTGGATTACGCCCTGCGAGGTATAGGCCAGTTCCTCGGCATCAGTTACCCGGATACCTTCAACACAACCACCCTGATCAATGGCGATATCAACGATCACACTGCCCTCAGGCATCCGCTGGATCATATCACCGGTCAGCACCACCGGTGCGCGCCGCCCGGCAATCATCACGGCGCCCACGACTAGATCGGCCTGCTCACACAAATCTGCCACCACCCTGGGCTCGGACAGGTGCGTAATCAATTCAGGATACCTGGCCTTGAGTGTGGCCAGTCGCTGCTCATTAAGATCAAGTATATGAACTTCGGCCTCGAGACCCAGCGCGGTTGCTGCCGCATGACTGCCCGCGACACCGGCCCCCAGAACCACGACACGGCCCTGCTCCGCACCATCGACACCACCGAGCAGCACGCCACGGCCGCCCGAAGTACCAAATAGCAGGCGCGCACCACGAATCACAGACAGGCGACCTGCAACAGCACTCATCGGCGCCAGTAGTGGATGACTACCTTCATCATTAGAAACGACTTCGAACGGTATTGCCGTCAGGCCAAGCTCGCACAACTGCTCGACCAGGCGTTTATCCGCAGCCAGATGCAGATAACTGAATAACAGGTGATCACTGCGTAGATATTTCAGATCGTGCGCCAGTGGCTGTTTCACCTTCACCACCATCTGTGCCTCGGCGTAGAGTGCCTCGGCTGAAGCGGCCACGCCAACGCCCGCTGCCATATAGTCCACATCTGCGTAACCACTATTGATACCCGCACCACACTCGACATAGACAACATGCCCGGCCTCCACCAGTGTTCTGCAGTCAGACGGAATCAGTGCAACGCGGCCTTCGCCACGCATAGTCTCTTTGGGTATACCTATTTTCATTATTAACACCTTGCCTTCGAACAAATCGTTATAACATTAGTCTATTGCATACAAACATGGAAAAAAGCACATATCCTTCATTATTTACTGTGCTCTCATCAGCCAAGTTTTGCTAACATACGCGCCAATTTAGACATAGTTATAAGTGTAATATACTCACACGATTTCAGGAGACCACCATGAGCGACTCTCGCCATTCACGTTTACTTATTCTCGGCTCCGGCCCCGCAGGCTACACCGCCGCCGTTTATGCTGCCCGTGCCAACCTGAATCCTGTCATGATCACTGGCATGGAAATGGGTGGCCAGCTAACCACCACCACCGAAGTAGACAACTGGCCCGGTGATAATGAAGGCGTACAGGGCCCTGAATTAATGGAACGCATGAAAGCACACGCCGAGCGTTTTGGTACCGAAATTATTTTTGACCAGATTAACGCTGTTGATTTCAGCAAGCGCCCACTCGAGCTCACTGGTGATTCTGGTTCCTATACCTGTGATGCACTGATCATCGCTACCGGTGCCAGCGCTATGTACCTGGGCCTGGAATCTGAAGAGGCCTTCAAGGGTAAAGGTGTTTCCGCCTGCGCGACCTGTGATGGTTTTTTCTATCGCGGCCAGAAGGTTGCGGTTATCGGTGGCGGCAATACAGCAGTTGAAGAAGCGCTCTACCTGTCCAACATTGCCTCTGAAGTGGTACTGGTGCATCGTCGCGATAGCCTGCGCTCAGAAAAGATCCTGCAGGATCAGATTATGGAGAAGGCAAAAAACGGCAATATCACCATTGAGTGGAACAATAATCTCGATGAAGTACTTGGCGATGACTCTGGTGTCACCGGTATGCGTCTGAAAAGCACCGTCGACAACAGCACCAAGGAAATCGACGTGCATGGCATTTTCGTTGCGATTGGTCATGCCCCCAATACTGGCATCTTTGGTGACCAGCTGGAAATGCACAATGGCTATATCAAGGTAAACAGCGGCACCTCGGGCAATGCCACTGCGACCAGCGTCCCCGGTGTGTTTGCTGCAGGCGATGTTATGGATCACATCTACCGCCAGGCAATTACCTCTGCCGGTACCGGCTGTATGGCCGCACTGGATGCAGAAAAATACCTGGATGCACTGGCTCACAATAGCTAAGCACAGTTAATACATCATGAAAATCAGTACAGTAGATTCCCTGTCTACTGTTGACGCTGTGCAATGGAATGCCCTCGTCGATGACTCAGCCGGCAATGGCAATCCATTTATTCAATACGATTTTCTACACGCACTGGAACAGCACGACTGCCTGGCCCCATGGGGCTGGCAACCCCAGCATATCCTGATTCACGAGAACGACAGGCTCATCGGTGCCTGTCCTGCCTACCTGAAATTTAACTCCTACGGTGAATTTGTCTTTGACTGGGCGTGGGCTGATGCCTACCAGCGCAACGGCCTGAATTATTACCCCAAACTGGTAACCAGTATCCCATATACACCGGCAAAAGGTCCCCGCCTGCTTGCACTCAATAACGACGATAAAATTAAAACAAAATTGATTGAAGGAGCACTCGATATTATCGAACAGCAAAGCCTTTCCAGTGCACACTGGTTATTTTGCGAAGAC
>JAOUPA010000138.1 GCA_029880105.1 Gammaproteobacteria bacterium | reverse complement strand
TTCCTTTTTGAACGGTATTTTTTTCCGGTAAATTTATCGAGTCTACAGGTCTTATTATGTCTACTTTAACCGATAACAATAAAAAAGCCCCAAAAGGGGCTTCTATATTTTTGGCAGAGAGGAAGGGATTCGAACCCTCGATACGTTGCCGTATACACACTTTCCAGGCGTGCTCCTTCAACCACTCGGACACCTCTCTAGTATTCTGTTTGTATTAGCGTTGGCCACTAATGGTTGTGGACAAATCAGGGGCGCAAGGTTACGTGACTTGGCGCCCGGATGCAATCCATAAGGCCTAGCTATAGAGCTTTTCCAGTATTTCTTTAGCACCCTGTGCCAATAGGTCATCCGCCAGTTCAGTGCCTAGTTTTTCGGCGTCGTTGCGCGAGCCACTGATCGCGCTTTCGATGATTCGGCTGCCATCGATTTCGCCGACCAGTCCGCGCATTTTCAGGGTGTCGCCTTCGAGTATGGCATGGCAGGCGATAGGAACCTGGCAGCCACCCTGTAGACGGTGGTTGAAGGCACGTTCCGCCAGCACTTTGTCTCGGCTATCTTTATCATCCAGCACTGAGAGTAGGGCGAGCGTTGCTTCATCGCCTTCACGACTTTCGATACCAACAGTACCCTGACCCACTGCGGGCAGAATAAGGTCAGCTGGAATACGCTGGCGAATACGGTCGGCCATTTCGAGGCGAATCAGTCCGGCACAGGCGAGGATAATGGCATCGAACTCACCGGCATCGAGTTTGGCCAGACGGGTGTTGACGTTGCCACGCAGATCCTTGATGACCAGATCAGGGCGGTGATTGAGCAGCTGGCTGCGACGACGCAGGCTGCAGGTGCCGACGATGGCACCCTGAGGCAGATCACTGATGTTGTTGTATTTGTTCGAAACAAAGGCATCACAGGGCTCTTCACCTTTGAGAATGGTCGACAGAAACAGGCCTTCGGGGAATTCCATCGGCACATCCTTCATTGAATGTACGGCGATGTCGGCAGTGCCTTCAAGCATGCCCTGCTCCAGTTCCTTGACGAACAGACCTTTGCCGCCGATTTTGGCCAGTGGTGTGTCCAGAATCTTATCGCCCTGTGTGCTCATGGTGACCAGTTCAACCTCGAGGCCGGGGTGGGCTTCTATCAGGCGGCGTTTTACGTGTTCTGCCTGCCAGAGCGCAAGCGGGCTTTTTCGGGTGGCGATGCGTAGTATCTGTGTCATGCGGTGTCGCTTAAGTGGTTGTTTGCCAGTAATGTTGACGCATTATAACCGTTTAAACCGGCTTTAACTCTACAGGCGTGCAAAATCCATATATAATCGCCCCCTTATGGCGACCTGTTTTGGTTCCCTCGCGACGATTAACTGCGAACCCCGCCAGGCCCGGAAGGGAGCAACGGTAGCAGTGACATCGGGTGCCGGGGTGTGGCTGGGGCAGGTTGCCACCTAATTTTAAGGAACCTTTTGATTGCATTGAGTGATGGTGGTGATTCAGATATCAAACAGGCATAAAAAACATAACTCGGGGCATCTATCTTGAGTTATCAGGTTCTCGCCCGTAAATGGCGCCCCGCCAATTTTGAAACACTGGTCGGTCAGGAGCACGTGCAACGTGCGCTGGTCAATGCGCTCGATGAAGACCGCCTGCACCACGCCTACCTGTTCACTGGCACCCGCGGTGTTGGTAAAACAACGATAGCCCGTATCTTTGCCAAGGCGCTGAACTGCGAAACCGGCGTGACTTCAAAACCCTGTGGCGAGTGCAGTGCCTGTCGTGAGATTGCCGAGGGTCGTTTTGTCGACCTGATTGAAGTCGATGCGGCCTCTCGTACCGGTGTCGATGATACCCGTGAGCTGCTGGAAAATGTGCAGTACGCACCAAGCCGCGGTCGCTATAAGGTGTACTTGATTGACGAGGTACACATGTTCTCCAAGAGCAGTTTCAATGCACTGCTGAAGACACTGGAAGAACCGCCGCCACATGTGAAGTTCCTGCTGGCGACCACCGATCCACAAAAATTACCCGTTACCATCCTGTCGCGCTGCCTGCAGTTCAACCTGAAACGCCTGCCGGTGAGTTCGATTATTTCGCACCTGCAGACCATTCTTGAAACCGATGCGGTGGCCTTTGACCTGATCGGCCTGCAACTGCTGGCCGAGGCAGCCGATGGCAGTATGCGTGATGCGCTCAGCTTGATGGATCAGGCACTGGCCTTTGGTGGCGGTAGTATCCGTGAGGCCGAGATTCGCGAGATGCTGGGTACCATCTCTCGTGACAAGGTGCTGAATATCCTCAAGGCGCTGATCAACCGCGATGCACCGGCGACACTGGCAGCGGTTGAGGTGCTGTCGGAGTTAATCCCCGATTACGAAAATGTACTGGTTGAGCTGCTTAGCCTGTTCCACCATATGGCTCTGGCGAAAAAAGTGCCTGAAGCGCTCGATGATTATGTCAGTGAGCGTGAGGCGGTAATGGCCATGTCCGAACAATTAAGCTCCGAGGACCTGCAGCTGTTTTACCAGATTGCACTGATCGGTCGTCGTGACTTACCACTGGCGCCGGACTTACGCACAGGGCTGGAAATGGTGCTGTTGCGCATGCTGTCGTTTCGCCCGGCTTCAACGGGCCAGGCTATAACAGCACATGGCGCAACGATGACAGCAGCGACAACCAGCGCCCCCGCTGCTAAGGCCACGCCGCAGCCGACAGCAAATAAAATCGCCGAGCCTGTGTCCACACCTGTTACAGTACCGGCCCCTGCCGCAGCAGTGGTGGCGATTAATCGCGACAGTCGTGACTGGCGAGAAATTCTGGAAGGCCTGGCCGTTAACGGTATGGTCAAACAGCTGGCGGCAAACTGTATATTACTGGGTATTGAAGATAATACCGTGTCACTGGCGGTCGACCCTGCTTTCCAGCAGCTGCGTAATGACAGGAGCGAAGCTCGATTAAAGCATGCCCTGTGTGAGTATTTTGACAGTGATCTGCGACTGGAGATCACCATCAACACTGCCACGAAAGCAGAGGTTGGTGGTGCTCCGCTTGAAACACCTGCACAAACACAGGCGCGTGAAACCAGTGAACGTCAACAGCAGGCTGAGGTATCCATCGAAGAAGACAGTTTTGTACGTGCATTGAAAGAAAATTTTGATGCCGAGATTGTGCCGGGTTCGGTTAAACCGGTGAGTTAAAAATTAAGTGTACGAGGTAGAGTAATGAAAGGTGCAATGGGAAACATGATGCGTCAGGCGCAGAAAATGCAGGAAGACATGAAACGCGCGCAGGAAGAAATCGCCAATATGGAAGTTGAAGGTCAGGCCGGTGGTGGCATGGTCAAAGTGGTAATGAATGGTCGTCATGAACTGCGCAAGGTTGAAATTGATGACAGCCTGATGTCTGATGATAAAGAAATGATCGAGGACCTGGTCGCTGCTGCGGTGAATGATGCCGTACGTAAAGTTGAGCAGCAGTCGGCTGAAAAAATGTCGAGTGTGACTGCCGGTCTGAATTTGCCCGGTGGTTTGAATCTGCCTTTTTAGAGCTATTACACGCTATTTTTAGAATCTAATTAATGTCGCCACTACTCGCACAACTTATTGATGCGCTCAAATGTCTGCCAGGTGTTGGCCCCAAATCAGCGCAGCGTATGGCGTTCTACCTGCTGGAGCGTAATCGTGAAGGTGCCTCACACCTGGCACGCTCTATCGATGAGGCGGTGGCCAAAATAGGACATTGCAAATCCTGTCGCACCTTAAGTGAATCCGAGTTCTGTGATATATGCAGCCACACTGGGCGCGATCAAAGCAAGCTATGTGTCGTTGAATCACCTGTAGATGTGATGGCGATCGAACACATTGCGGAGTTCCGGGGTAAATATTTTGTGCTGATGGGACACCTCTCACCGCTCGATGGCATCGGACCAGCGGAACTGGGACTGGAACTGCTGGAGCAGCGCCTGGCCTCTGGTGAAATACAGGAGCTGATTCTAGCGACGAATCCAACTGTCGAAGGTGAAACCACGGCACACTATATTTCCGAGATGGCGGCCGATCATGGTGTCGATGCCACGAGAATTGCCCATGGTGTACCACTGGGTGGTGAGCTGGAATATATTGACGCGGGTACACTGGCACACGCTTTTTCAGGGCGTCAAAAAATATAATTCTGGGAGGTGGGCTATGAGTGATTGTCTGTTCTGTAAAATCCTGGAAGGCAAAATTCCGTGTGACAAGGTATATGAAAACGAGCACGTTATTGCATTTCGGGATATCAATCCACAGGCACCGACGCATGTGCTGGTGATTCCCCGCAAACATATTTCAACAGCGAATGACCTGACGGGTGACGATAAAAACATTGTCGGTGAAATGGTGCTGGCAGCACAGGCTGTAGCAAAACAGGAAGGTATTGAACAGGTAGGTTACCGAATGGTAATGAACTGTAATGAAGGTGCCGGGCAGACGGTCTTTCATATTCATCTGCATGTCCTCGGTGGACGTGCCCTGTACTGGCCTCCAGGTTAGGCGTATTGCGTGTTTGAAAACTGGAAAGTCCGCTTGCCTGGTTCGAAACGTGTGTCTCAACAGACATCATCAAACCTGGTGATTGAGACCGATCCCGGTTTTTCTGTTGAAGTTGTCCGCACTAGAAGAAAAAAAACAGTTGCTATAAAAATTACCGATGGCCGTGTTCAGGTGATGGCGCCCCGGCGCCTGCCACAACAACAGATCGATGACCTCATTGTCAGGAAAACAGCATGGATCGAGAAAAAACTACAGATGCAGGCAGAGGCAATTCCCGTAAGGATCAGGGATTATACTTGTGGCGAATTATTTACCTATCTCGGTGACGATTACCGATTAAAACTCACTGACCATGATTGCAGGGAGG
>JAOUPA010000137.1 GCA_029880105.1 Gammaproteobacteria bacterium | reverse complement strand
GTAACCACGTAACCACCGACACCAGGCAGTGCCGATTCAAAGGCAAGTGAAGAAAGTGTTGCGCCAGTCTCGCCGCTAGTCCAGGCGCCGGTAACGATAATCACCAATCCAGTCATGGTACAAATAATCAAAGTGTCGATAAAAGTACCCAGCATGGCAATCGTGCCCTGACGTACAGGACTATCTGTTGCAGCAGCAGCGTGTGCAATTGGCGCACTTCCCAGACCTGCCTCGTTGGAAAAGACACCACGCGCAACACCAAAACGTATTGCTGCCCAGACTGCCGCACCCGCAAAACCACCGGTCGCCGCTACCGGCGTAAAGGCATGCTTGAAAATTAGAGCAAGTGCATCTGGAATTTCTGAGGCATTAATAGATAACACCACGAGACTCGCTACAATGTAGGCAATCGCCATAAATGGCACCAGCTTGCTCGCTACACTGGCAATACGCTTGATACCGCCAATCAGGACCAGCCCAACAAAAACCGCCATGACTAACCCGGTTAATAAATGCGAAACACCAAACTTGCTATTGAGTGCATCAGCAACTGAATTCGCCTGGATAGTATTACCAATACCAAAGCCAGCAAGTGCACCAAAGATGGCGAAGGCGGTGCCTAGCCAGGCCCAGTGCTTCTTCAGACCGTTTTTTATATAAAACATAGGGCCGCCGATATAATTGCCCCGTTCATCGGTTTCGCGAAAAGTAACAGCGAGTACTGCCTCGGCATATTTTGTTGCCATGCCTACCAGTGCCGTACACCACATCCAGAACAGGGCACCGGGTCCGCCCAGAAAGATTGCTGTCGCGACACCAGCAATATTTCCTGTACCAATGGTTGCAGACAGTGAAGTCATCAGTGCTTTAAAAGGCGCAATATCACCTTCACCACTTTCTTTTCGTCCCTGCCACAACATACGAAAGCCGTAAACAACATGGCGCAGTGGCATAAAGCGCAGACCACTCATCAAATAGAAGCCTGTACCCAGTATAAGAACCAGCATCATCGGCCCCCAGACAATTCCATTCAACTGGTTTAATAATTCTTTAATAAGCTCCACGGCTGCTCCTCTTGTCGATCAAGTTATTTTTATTATTCTCATAATATTTATTTTAGTCAGATGTTAATGCCGAATGCATTAAAATGCACGCTATGAATATTATTAGTGCAAATAACCTGGCATGTCCCATTGATAAACTCGCACTGACAAAAAGAGCAGGCTGCTACCAATGTGATAATGGACATTCTTTTGATATTGCCAAACAGGGTTATGTCAACCTGTTACCGGTACAGTATAAAAGATCTAAAGATCCGGGCGACAGCAAGGCAATGGTGCAGGCAAGAACGCGTTTTCTCGATGCCGGATTCTATCAAGCAGTTGCTGACGATTTATCCAGCCTCATTATAAAGAATATACCTGCAATTAAATCATCCTGTATTCTCGATGCAGGCTGCGGTGAAGGCTATTACCTGAACCAGGTTATCAACGCTACGCAAAAACTCAACAATGAAAATGACATTGCTTTTGCTGGCATTGATATCTCCAAGCATGCAATCATCGCTGCCAGCAAAAGAAATAAACAGGCCAGCTGGATTGTCGGTACTAATAGTCAGCCACCGTTTCTAAAACAAAGTATCGACCTGGTATTCTGCATCTTCGGTTTTCACAGCTTTAGTGGTTTTATGGATATTCTAAAACCTGGCGGCAAAGTGATTCTGGTCGAACCCAGCGCCAATCACCTGCAGGAGTTGAAAGCAATCATTTATGCGGAACCTGCCATGGATAAATCCAAAAAACCACCAGCCACCACTAACAACTACTCATTAATAGAGTCACACACACTGCAGTTCCAGATAAACCTGGAAACTAACATGCAAATTCTGGATCTACTCAGCATGACACCGCATTTGTTTAGGGCCAGTCATCAGGGAAAAGCCAATATAGAAACCATGGATTCACTCACGCTAACGGCTGATATGATTTTCCGAGTTTTTGAATACCAGCCATAAGCATTACTCAATTCACTATGAACAACGCCATTCTCTACAGTTTTCGTCGCTGCCCCTATGCGATGCGCGCCCGATTTGCCCTGAAATATGCCGGCATCAAAACAGAGCTGCGTGAAATCGATCTCAACAACCCTCCCGAGGAACTGGTTGCCATTTCCGAAGCCGCCACGGTACCAGTGTTGCACTTACCTGATGGCCGCGTGATTGATGAGAGCTGGGATATTGTGAAGTGGGCCGTGAAACAAAACGATCCCGAAGACTGGGCAGGCGACCACGAACAGTACCTGACAGAATCTGAAATGCTTATAGAGATGAATGATTACTCCTTCAAGCAGGATCTCGATCTTTATAAATATGCCGACCGCCACCCCGAACACCCGATGGAATATTACCGGGAGCAGGGCGAGGAATTTCTACAGGAGCTCGAAGAGCGACTCACAGAAACACGTTTTTTATTGTCTGATCGGCTATCGCTTGCAGATATTGGGATCTTTCCCTTTGTCCGGCAGTTTGCCATGGTGGATGAGGCCTGGTTTGAACAGTCGCCATACCCAAACCTGCGAAGATGGCTAAATGGCTTTCTCGATCCAGACCATAAAGAGGCGCAACTATTTGCCGCCATCATGGAAAAATACGAGCTATGGCAACAGGGTGATCCTGCTATTTTCCTTTAATCTCACCTTACACCTGTAAATCAGTGCACCTTTAAGCCATAAAAGAGCATACCTTTGCTTTGGTTAATTATTTTTAAAAATGACCGTTTGTCGGAAACCTGACTAAATGTCGAGATTTCTGACTTTTATTGTTGAGTTTTCGACAAACCAGAACTATATTTCTCACCGTAGCTAGTACAGATATAGCAACAAAAATAATATGTTTTTTTATTTCAGCTAGTTATTTATATAAGTTAAACCAAAATACTCAAAAATCAAAGCCAGAAATAGCAGCTATAGCTCGCTTTTCTGATGCTCTCAAATGCTCCAAATTCCCGAATTAGTACATATTTTCGACAGTCTGTGCACAAGATTGCGCGGGCAGTATTCGAGCGGAGAGAACGCATGGCTACTGACAAATACACACTCAAAACAGGTGACCTGAGCGAAAATCAGCCTCAGGAACACGAGCACAGCCAACTCATCGAAAACATCTACAGCTTTCTCAACAATGAGTTACTGCAACTGTTCAGCTCAATGATTAACAATGCCGATCAGTCACTGAATGACAAACTCAAAAACATCGAACTGGCCGTCAGCATAGATAGCAATCACAAGATCGATGACAAAACAGAATTAGAGATTAATGCACTAGAACGCCTGCGTAAGGAATACGGCGCCATCCATACCAATTTCTTCATCGCCATTAACGAGCAGTTACTACCAAGTTTTAATTCCGCGTTTGAAGTTGACGAAGAAGAGGAAGAGCTCAGTCTGGTCGATGCCGATGAGATGGAAGAGATGGTGGCAATCACTACCATGCATGCAAATGCACTGAATGCATTTGGCGAGGATGTTAATTACCTCGAAGCTCGAATCGAATACCTGGAAATTATGAATGCGCCGATTTTTGGGCATAAGGCACTCAATCCAAATCGCATCTGCGAGGCGTTCCAGATTGCACTAAAACCTTTCGATCTGAGAACTGAAACAAAATTAATCCTGTTCAAGTATTTCGATGAGCATGTCAACTTAAAACTAGCAAACATGTATCAAGGCATCAATACCTTGTTGATCGAAGCAGGCATTCTTCCTGAAGTTCAGCTCAGCTCAAAAAATGATGACGAACCAGAAGAGCAAAAAGGCCTGGTAACACAAACCGTTCATTACTATGACCCTCAAGAAAAGGTAGCGACTAACTTTATTCCACGCTCTCAGGCTGAATTAAACAGCATTGTTAGTCAGTTCATGAAAGGCGATATATCCGTCATGGGTGATGAACTGGAGCTTCCCGAATCTTTTTATAAAGACCCTAATGCGCAAGAAGCCAGCGACAAGCAGTTATACGCTAGAAAAGATGTAATCAGGTCACTCAATAAACTACAGAAAAAGCTACTTGAGCTTGGTGAAAAAGCAGACCTTATTAGCAACAGGGAAATCAAGAGTTCATTGTTAAAAGAAATGGGCATTGATAGCAATGACCCAATGGCAAAAGAAATTGCTGTTCTCGACGAACGTAGCATCGACTTTGTCGGCATGATGTTTGACGCTATTACCAAAGATGAAAGTATTTCACCAGTTATTACCGACCTTGTAATGCAGTTACAAATTCCCATGATCAAGGTTGCTGTCACCGATGAAACATTATTTGCCAATGACCACCACCCTGCAAGAAACGTATTAAACCTTATTCCACAAGCTGGAAAAGGCGTCATTGATACCGAAGATCGTATTTATTCAGAGCTGGATGGTATTGTTAACAATATTCTTAATGAATATGAGATAGATGACGTCTGCTTTGAACATGCTGTTGATAAATTATATGACCTGATCGAGAATGAAGAAAGACTAGCTAAAGTACAGGAGTTAGAAGAACAAAGAAAAATTATCAAAGAGCATGCCAGTAGCGTGGTTATATCAGAGCTTCGCAATATCACAGCAAACAAATCCATACCAAAAAACGTTCAGCCTTTGGTACTAAAAAACTGGTCAACATTGATGCTAAACCGCTATATCAAGAACGGTAAAGAAAGCTATGAATGGATGGAGTCCGTTCTACTGCTGAAACTGCTGATGAAATGCCTGCAACCCATAAAGCAAAAATCACAGTGGGAGTTTCTCAGCAATAATCACTTAGCCCTGGTTGATGCAGTCAACGATGAACTCTATAGCACCAAACAGGAAAGAGCTGATATCGATGCCAAAGTTGTTCTATTGAAAAGCACGTTCCTTAACATGCTTGATGAATTTGGCTACA
>JAOUPA010000033.1 GCA_029880105.1 Gammaproteobacteria bacterium | reverse complement strand
AATATTACTCAGTATATTTCGAAGTTCGTCAGGCAAAACTGGTTTATGAAGAATTTTGTAACCACTAGCATTGGCCTCTTTGATTCGATCGGGCTCGGTATCTCCTGTAATAATAATTACCGGCACAGTATGACCCGTAACCATAGATTGTATTTTACAGATGGCATCATTAGCCATCTCACTATCGCGTAAACGATAATCTACCAGAAGTATATCCGGCGTCTTATTGTTGTTACTCATTATATTCAGCGCTTCTTTACCTGATGCCGCCACAATAACGCTACAATGCCAGCTCTGTAGCAACTCAGACAGGCTGTCACATATTTCTATTTCATCATCAATTATCAGGATTAATTTGTCATCAAAAAATACTGCTTTTTGCTCAGATTTTGAAACTGGATCAATCTTTCCAGTCCATAACACTCCAGGCATAACAAGACCAAACATAGAACCTTTATTTGGAATAGATTCTATCAACAGCGGCGCATCTAACAATTCAGCCATACGTTTAACAATAGACAGACCCAACCCCAACCCTTTAGATCCATCCATCTCGGGATTATGCAACTGATAAAACTCACGGAATATTCTTTCTATTTCATTTTCATGAACCCCAACACCCGTATCGTAAACAGCTAATAATATTTTTCCTTTATAACGACGGCATCCAATAACAACCCCTCCCTTATTTGTATACTTGATTGCATTTGATATTAAATTACGAATAATGCGAGTAAGGACATAGCGATCAGAATGCAAACAAATTCTTGTTCCTACAAATCTTAATCTTAAACCTTTTTCTATAGCACTTAATTCAAATTCAGAATTAAGCTCGTCGAACAAATCTTGCACATAAAAAAACTTTTTCTCTACTCTAACAACCTCCGCATCAAGCTTTGATATATCTAATATTGAATCAAGCAATCCAGTAAATGCATAACTGGCTTTCTGGATTTTTTGAACAATTTTTTTATCTTCTTTCTCAACTCTATCTTCAAGCACACCCAAAAAAAGCCCTATTGCATGCAAAGGTTGACGCAGGTCATGACTAGCAGCAGCAAGAAATTTAGTTTTTGCGATATTTGCTTCATCTGATTTTTCTTTTTGCTCTATCAACTGATGAACTAAATCAATATTTTCAAAACGGAGAATTACAGATTGGCGCAAAGTTCTATTATTTATTTTTGCAAATGGTAGCAATGTAGCAATAAATACTATTATCAATATCCCAAACACCGCATATTCATGCCCGCTCACATTCATATATTGCCACACGAGTGGCAACATAGTTGGTATCGCATATGCAAAGTAAGCCCAAATAAAAGAAGATAATATCGCCATTGATGTAATCGTTATACTCATAATGGTCATGGTCAGAACAACGACCAAATCAGTATTTTCAGGCGTAAAAAATAACATGCTGGCAGCGCCCCATGTACAACCGGAAAGAAAAGCAAAAAATGTAAATATCCAACCCCATTTTATAGTGTCTTCTGGTGATCTTTTCTTAGACTTAAATCGCATGGCCGATAAATAACGAATAAAGGTAAGCCCATACACAATCGCGATCCAAAATAACACATGGTCATTTTCAATATTATTATAAAAAACAATAGCAACAAAACCGGCTGCCGCTATTACCCCTAGCATAAGCGTTCGAGTTTGCTCATAAAGATACCTAACCATTTCTGCCTCGACTTTTAAGCGATACGCGCTTGGCGCCTCTACTGGCATGATAGTTAAAGCCTCATACTGATTGCACATACAAATTTATCTCAGCAAGTTATTTAATAGAACAGATTAAAATATTTCGATTTTTATTCATCGTATAAAAATCATTTCACTCATAGTTTCATGCATTTTTCATTCTGTTTTATCATTTTAATAACAACTAAAAAACTATTTAAAGCGTCTTAATCGATCTACTGTCGCGGGATGCGAAGACAGGAAATTTTCAACTCTCGATTCGGTTTCAGTCTCAGAGATACGCTCAAGTATATTAACAAAGGCCTCGAGTGGTACGTTATTCGCGAGCAGATACCGGTAGGCATAATCATCCGCCTCGGCCTCGAATTCGCGCGAGTAACTGGCATTGACCAGAATAGTAGGCAGCGCCACAACTAATGAAGATGTTGAAAATGGATCGCCCGTGACCGTCGCGATTAATATCGCCACTGCCGAGTTTTGCATCGCCATGCGTATTGAATGCCGATATACCAGATGCCCCACTTCATGTGCCAGGATTGCGATGACCTCATCATCACTTTCACTGAGTTCAACCAGTTCATCGGTCACAACAATAATACCTGAGGGTAGCGCAAAGGCATTGGCTTCAATCGTGTTGCCATGCCTGAACAACAGCTGATATTCATCGGCGTCTTCAATTTGCTGTTTCATCAGGTCAAATCTATGCAGCAATCTTTGTCTGATTTCAGCACTGGCCGTTGATTCGGTGAAGACAATCTTATCCAGTGTTTCAAGCGTGCCCTGCCCCAGGGCACGGTCAACATCCGTCGGTAGGTTAAATGCAATTTTTTTGGCGAAATACGGCACGCCGTGCTCGACCATGCCCCAGGAAAAAACCACGGTGAATAACAGTGCTGCGATAACATAGACAATGCGACTTTCGAGTAAATGGATGAGTGATGATGCAGAACCCTGATGATGCATTTTTAAATAGGCATCAACTATGTCATTATCAGCCACATGACAGCTTGCATTATCAGGCAGTGTCAGCACACGGGGGATATTACCCAGCCTCGGACTGATACCAATATCTTCCAGCAGGTGCAGGCGACTGACACCTGCACCATTCAGATAAATACTGGCATCATCGTTGAAAACAATCTCTACCTGCCTGACATTTGAACTCACACCATCGTGGTATTCAGCCGTTGTCTTCAGCACAGATTAGAAACCCATATCGATATCGAAGGCATCGGCAAATTCACCCGCTGTGGCTTTGACATTGTTCTGCTCTGCAGCAATAAATCTATTGATATCATCTACAACGATCATCGACAGGTTATTCAGTCTGTATCGCGTTATACGTATCTTGCACCAGGGGATCAACAGGCCCAGGCTAATAATCATGGCGATGATATTGGTAAGGTGAATAAAAAACATATTACGCACCCGTAGGGTACTCACCAGCTTGTGCTCACCCAGTGAAGTACTATTAAGCACCAGGTTGGTGGTGCGTGTCTGGATATAGATACCAATTAGCAGATAGAACGCCATGGTAATTGCAAAAGTCATCGCCGCTACGGCACCGGCTAGTTCCTGATCAGAATTGCCGGTATTGGCTTGCAGACCGGCATTCCCGGTAATCTCATCAATCTGCCGCTGCATCTCTGCCTGCTGCTGTTCCGGTGTCATAGTCTCCATCTGTTGCTGTTGCTGCATCTGAGACTGCATCGTTGTTGCACTGTGATAGGCAGGAATTGCGACTGCGGCAATAATACCGATAATGGCAATGATCAGGGGAATAATCATTGCTTTTAAATACACCCGGTAAAATTCACCGGTGGTTGCACTAAAACTGAATGGTGTTGTACCGAAGTAGGTATTATCTACCGAATACTCCTTAAACCGTTTTATGAAGTAAGGTGTTGCCAGTCCGAGTGTCACAATCGTCAGCAGGCCTACACCGATAAATATTATTGCCGCCTCTTTACTCGAGCCTTCGAAATCAAAACGGATATTCCGATAGGAGGTATTGCGCAGATTAAATTGCATCGCCTTTACGATCATCCATGGCAGGCCTAGCATATATAACAATACGAATGCCGCCTCTAGCATCGGGATAAATTCTGTCGTGAAGATATAAACAATGATCACCGTCAAAACAATCAACCGACCTTTCAGAATATTCATCGGGTCTGCCAGGTATTCAAAATTGGAACCGTCGAGTGTCGTGTTACCATAAAAATAACGGCGTGTCCTTACCTTGGCCCAGGCCGAATAGATCCCGAGCGTAATAATGGAAAGCGCAACATTTACAATCCATATTTTGAAATACTCCCCTGCATTGCCATTAAATTCAAACTTACATTCACGTTCTTTCGGCACGATCTCCATATTGGCTCCTTAAATAATTATTATTAGTATTATTAAATTCACTGCAGAACTGCTGCAATTAAATCACTTGCGCCTTAATATAACAAGGTGGCCAATAAAGCCAAATGAGGCATGTCGTGCTTAGATATCTCTGGATAATAACTTACCTTGTCGTTCTTATCGTCTGCTATCAACCCAAAAGACCTGTTTACATGGTTTCTTGAGGTTATACCTGCCATTCTCAGTGTCGCCGTAATAGTCTACACCTACAACACATTCAGGCTTACACCTCTACTTTATGTACTAATACTTATTCACTGCATCATCCTGATGATTGGCGGTCACTATACTTATGCGGAGGTGCAGCTGTTTGATACTTTAAAGAAGATATTCAATCTCACACGCAACAACTACGACAAGGTTGGTCACTTTGCATAGGGCTTTGTCCGGTGTTGATTACCAGAGAGATTGTACTGCGGAAAAATATTATTAATGGTGCGTTCTGGAAGTCATTCTTTGCAATCTGTTTCTACCTCGCCTTCAGCGCCTTTTATGAACTTATCGAATGGTGGGTTGCTCTGCTCAGTGACGAAGCGGCCGAGACCTTTCTCGGCACACAGGGCTACGCATGGGATACGCAATCAGATATGGGATGGGCCTTGTTTGGCGCTATCGCTGCGCTACTCAGTCTGAGCAGACTACACAATCAACAACTAGCTAAGCTGAATATCGTAAAATAAAAACCACATGCATCAGCACTAAATGCTGATCATTTCTTTTTGTATAAGATGTTCAGGTATCTTACCCCTAATCTGCTCATGCAACTCCGGTAACTTCGACCAGTGCACACCTTGCTTATAATGGTGTGCAGTGTGATAACCCAAGTTACCCGTCAGCAGATTAAACAAAGGGCTCAATTTGTTACGCGAGGCCTCAAACTCATTATCGGTATCCAGACCTGAGTGATGATCGTAGGTCACGTAAGCAGTAAATATCAGGCTGGTCACCATCGGCAGCACAAATAGCATCATACCAGCGGCAGGATGATACCAGACCAGTGCCGCGACAACGAAAAAGGTTACCACTGTATAAAACAGGAACGGCCGCATCTGTTTTGGATAGCGCCTGCCGACTGAAAAACCACGCGTATAGGCAGTTATTGCCACATTCAGTGTGTATTCCACCATGCCCATCTTCGTGCCATTTTTACGCTTCCAGCGGCTTTCATCCTTTTCCTGATCAAGAAAATTCAGGTGATGCCCCAGTACATGATGCAGGCGCCAGAGATTGGTAGTAACACCCGTGTGCAGAGCATAGGCAAATTCCAGCCCGCGATTGAGCACATTATTTCTAAAGGTAAAAAGATGTTGATGGTGGTGGTTCCAGGCGCAGATCACACCCTTGGGAATAATCATCAAAAGATAATAAGGAATTAAGATGCTTAAATCACTCACCGTGAAGTACAGGACAAAATCCAGCACCGTCAGCAAAAGCACAATCATCACCGGCCAGCGATCTTCTTTGTGCCTGAATAAACCTGTTTCTTTCTGTTTCTCAATAACCGTCTGCATACATAATCTCAACAACCCCCTAAAGATATCTATCCAGTGACGACCATCCACGGCCTGACCCGAATCACAAACAACAGGGGTTTTAGTACATTTAATAAGGAAGGCAGACTGAAACAGAATACATAAATGCACGATGCTGCTGCTGGCTCAGAATACCACAATACCCACCCAACTGCTCAGGTGATATTCATTCTCAGCTTGAACATCTATCCGCAGACACAAAGCCCTGAAAAAATAGAGTTTTTACCAATTTACAGCCGTATCTGAGGTATGGCAATCGATGGTACATAAGAAAATAGCAATCCAATTTCCCCTGATTTTACTTGGGTGTATTCAATATCCATATCGGTAATATTTTCTCTCCCGTTCTGGTTTTCAACTTGATTTTTATGTGTACGGATTTAATTCCTGGCATCGGAACCTGATGGCGTCGATATGCTGAGGTCTTAATTCAATGCCATCTAATACTAAGGTGATCAACCATGTCACACACACTTTATGATCGTTGAGGAATACTAAAATGGATAGAAAATATATTTTAACGAGTTTAAGTTATGCTGTACTTGGTTTATCACTTGGCATATACATGGCCGCCTCACAAAACCACGAGCAGCACGTTACCCATGCTCATATTATGCTAGTCGGTTTTGTCGTTAGTTTTATTTATGCCCTGCTGCACAAGCTATGGCTTAATAACATCCACTCCCGCCTTGCTAATATCCAGTTTTATCTGCACCAATTGGGTTCTTTTGTCCTGTTCATTGGTCTGTTTCTGCTGTACGGTGAATTTATTGCACTCGATACTATCGAGCCTGTTCTGGCCTTTGCCTCAATCCTGGTTTTTATCGGCATGATTACGATGCTGATGATATACCTTAAGTCTAAAAACACATAAAAGCACTTACAACACGCAGAACTTATTGCGATTTATCACATCAAATTAGCTCACTGACGCCTGAATTGCCCTGGCTTTCCCGGCAAGTGCATCGGCATCAAACTTTATTTTAGGAGACTAATGATGAATCGTTTATATCCTGCTGGCCTTTCCCTGGTATTCGCCTCATGCTTAACACCAGTCTTAGTACACGCTGACAACATGCCTGTTCGTGGACCTATACCTTTTACCACCTTCGACAAAGACGGGAACGGCGTTGTTAGTGAACAGGAATTCAATACTGCTCGTGAGGAGCGCCTGAAAAAAATGGCGGAGGCTGCACCTTCTTTTGCCGACCTGGACAGCAACCATGATGGCCAGTTAACTGCTGACGAACTGGCAGCTGGCCGCAAGACGAGAATGGAGGAATTTTATAAAAAGAATGCCGGCATGAGAATGCATATGCCGAGTTATGCCGATTTTGATCTCGATGGTGACGGTAAAATTACTGAGAAGGAGTTCACCGAGGCGCACAACAAACGCATGGACGAACGCACTAAACAGGGTTACATGATGAAAAAATACGGCATGCATTCATTCAGTGATATCGACACAGATGGCAATGGTGAGATCAGTGAACAGGAGTTCGCCACCCATCAGGAACAGTGCCGCATGAGACGAGGTAAATAAATTCAGTATAACGAAGGGGCCAGAATTCTGGCCCCTTCGACTCAAGCTTACTACAGGATAAATCAATTACCAGCCGGTGGCTTCCTTCACGCCCTTACCCAGATCTGCGGGTGAGCGCACTATATGCACTCCCGCCTCCTGCAATGCCGTAAATTTTTCTTCCGCCGTGCCTTTGCCGCCCGCAATAATCGCGCCGGCATGACCCATGCGTTTACCCTTGGGCGCCGTACCACCGGCAATGAACGCGGTGACGGGTTTGGAAACTTCAAGCTTGATAAACTCGGCAGCCTCTTCCTCGGCACTACCACCAATCTCACCGACCATAAGAATCGCCTCGGTCTGTTTATCGTGTTCGAACAGACGGAGTGCATCGATAAAATTCATACCCGGTATCGGGTCACCACCTATACCAATGCAGGTACTCTGACCAAAACCTAAATCGGTCGTCTGTTTCACTGCTTCATAGGTGAGTGTGCCAGAACGCGATACCACACCAACCTTACCAGGCAGGTGAATGGAACCAGGCATAATACCAATTTTGCATTCGCCGGGAGTAATGATACCGGGGCAGTTGGGTCCGATAATTTTCGCCCCGACACTGTCGGCAGCGATTTTCACTTCGAGCATGTCCAGTGTCGGGATGCCCTCGGTGATGCAGACAATAAGATCAAGACCAGCGTCGATAGCCTCGAGCATGGAATCCTTGCAGAATGGCGCGGGCACATAAATCACCGTGGCAGTCGCACCGGTTTCATCGACGGCCTCACGCACGGTGTTGAACACCGGTAGATCTAAGTGTGTTTGCCCGCCCTTGCCGGGTGTAACACCACCAACCATTTGCGTACCGTAGGCTATCGCCTGCTCAGAATGGAACGTGCCCTGCTTGCCGGTAAAACCCTGGCAGATAACTTTGGTGCCTTTGTTAACGAGGACGCTCATGATTTTTTTACCTCGCTAACGATTTTCTCAGCCGCATCGGTCAGACCCGTGGCCGCAATTAAATTGAGACTCGATTCGTTCAACAACTGCGTGCCCCGCTCTGCATTGTTGCCTTCAAGACGCACCACCACCGGCACGTTCAGTTGTACCTCTTCGGCGGCGCCAATAATGCCCTCGGCAATCAGGTCGCAACGCACGATGCCACCAAAGATATTTACCAGTATGCCTTTGACGTTTTTATCGGACAGGATGATTTTGAATGCCTCGGCAACACGCTCTTTGGTCGCGCCACCACCGACATCGAGGAAGTTGGCGGGCTCGCCACCACAGAGTTTGATCAGGTCCATGGTCGCCATTGCCAGACCGGCACCGTTGACCATGCAGCCGATATCACCATCCAGCGAGATGTAATTGAGATCCCATTCCTTGGCGCGGTTTTCACGTTCGTCTTCCTGCGAGACATCGCGCATCGCTAGCAGGTCGGGCTGACGATAAAGTGCGTTGTCATCAATATTAATTTTGCCATCGAGACAGATCAGACCACCGCCTTTGGTAACCACCAGTGGATTAATCTCCACCAGGCTCAGGTCTTTCTCAACAAACATCTTCGCCAGACCGGCCAAGAGTTTACCAAACTGCTTGATCTGGTCACCTTCAAGCCCAAGACCAAAGGCCAGCTGTCGGCCCTGGAAGGGTTGCAGGCCAGTGAGTGGGTTGACCGTGGTTTTAAGAATTTTTTCCGGCGTCTCTTCGGCAACTTTTTCGATCTCGGTGCCACCTTCGGTTGAGGCCATGATAACCACTCGGCGAGAAGAACGGTCGATCACTGCACCCAGATAAAGCTCACGTGCGATCTCGCAGGTCTCTTCAATCAGCACCTGGTTAACCGGCTGGCCATCGTCACCCGTTTGAAAGGTAACCAGGCGTGTGCCTAGCATTTCGCCGACGGTATGTGAGAGTGTTTCACGGTCATCGACCAGTTTGACACCACCAGCCTTGCCGCGACCACCGGCATGCACCTGTGCCTTCACCACCCAGCGGTGGCCTTCAAGTGCGTTTACCGCGTTACTGACATCGGCAACAGACTGCACCACCTGGTTATTCGGCACGGGCAGGCCGTACTGGGCAAAAACTTTTTTCGCCTGATACTCATGTAAATTCATTGCTTACCTTCTTGAGCACTTCCTGCAAAGCACTCTCGTTATTATCGGATGATTTATTATACGGATTTTATTTAACTCTTTATATGAATAGCACGCTTATCAACGGCAAGGGCTGCCTCGTGAATAGACTCTGCCAGGGTTGGATGGGCAAAGATGGTCATCGCAATATCTTCGGCGCTGGCCTGCATTTGCATCGCGGTCACCGCCTGCGATATCAGCTCGGAGGCCTGCGCAGAAAATATATGGACACCGAGCACGCGGTCGGTTTCTTTATGTGCAATTATTTTGACCATGCCTTCGTTATTTCCCATAGCGCGTGCACGACCACTGGCACTCATCGGGAAGACACCAATATTGACAGGTATCGCTTCAGCCTCGCAGGCCTGTTCGGTTTTACCGACCCAGGCAATTTCGGGCTGGGTATAAATCACCGAGGGAATATGGTCGTAGTTCAAGCTGGATACCTGACCCGCGATGCGCTCTGCCACCATAATGCCTTCTTCGGAGGCCTTATGCGCCAGCATCGGGCCACGCACCAGGTCACCAATCGCATAGATACCTGGCACACTGGTCTCGCAATATTTATTGACATGGATAAAGGCGCGCTCATCAAGTTCCAGTTCCATCTCATCACCGAACATGGTGTCGCTATTTGGTTTACGGCCGACTGCAACGATCAGTTTGTCGAATACCACCTGTTGTGCACCACGGTTATCTTCATAGGTGACGTGCACCTCTTTGTTTTTTACAGTGGCTGATAACAGGCGCGCATTGATACGAATATCCAGGCCCTGTTTTTTGTAACTGCGAAATGCTGTGCGTGAAATCTGCTGATCGGCAATTGACAGGAATTCATCCATGGCCTCGATCAGCACCACCTCTGAACCGAGACGTGACCAGACACTACCCAGTTCAAGACCAATAGCACCGGCGCCGATAATGCCGAGCCGTTTTGGTACGGCATCGAACTCCAGTGCACCGGTTGAATCAACGATATATTTCTGGTCGAGCGGCGCCTGATCGATATGCACCGAGGATGATCCGGCAGCGAGAATAATATTCTCCGCTTCCAGCCTTGCCAGTATTTTCTTTTTGCCACGCTCGCGCACAACTACTTTCTTGCCCTGCTCCAGGCGCGCGTGACCATGAATAAAATCAACACCGTTGGCCTTAAACAGCGCACTAATTCCCTGCGTAAGTTCCTGCACTACCTTATTCTTGCGCGCCACCATCGCAGGCACATCAATACTTATCTTGCCGATACCGATACCATGATCCTTGAATTCATTTTGTGCTGCAGCATAAAGATGGGAGGACTCAAGCAGGGCCTTGGAGGGGATACAACCCACATTCAAACACGTGCCGCCTAACAATGACTCGCCCTTGGCGTTATGCCACTCATCAACACAGGCCACTTTCAGCCCCAGTTGCGCACAGCGTATGGCCGCAACATAACCGCCCGGGCCTGCTCCAATTACCACAACATCGTATTGTTTATTCATTTCTTACCCCGCAGATCAGACACCCAGCCACATTCTTGAGGGGTCTTCCAGCATATCTTTTATTGTCACCAGAAACTGCACCGCTTCGCGACCATCAATAATGCGATGATCATAGGACAGCGCCAGATACATCATCGGCAGTACAACAATTTCACCATCGACCACCATGGCACGTTCCTTAATAGTATGCATACCCAGTATCGCACTTTGTGGTGGATTCAATATCGGCGTCGACAACATCGAACCAAAGACACCACCATTGGAAATAGTAAAGGTACCACCGGTAATTTCTTCGATACTCAATTTATTTTCACGCGCCTTCATCGCGTAATCGACAATACTCTGTTCGATTTCGGCCATATTCAGCTCTTCCGCGTTACGCACTACCGGCACCACCAGGCCGTTCGTACCAGAAACAGCGATACCAATATCATAATAACCGTGATAAACAATATCACTGCCATCAATCGAGGCATTTACCGCCGGGAATTTTTTCAGTGCCTCGAGCGATGCCTTAACAAAGAAAGACATAAAACCCAGCTTGGTGCCATATTCTTTTTCAAACCTGTCCTTGTGTTTTGTGCGTAGTTCCATCACCGGTTTCATATTGACTTCATTGAAGGTAGTCAGGATTGCGGCGTTCTGTTGTGCCTGCAGTAAACGCTCAGCGATGCGTGCACGCAGGCGTGTCATCGGCACACGTTTCTCAATTCGCTGGCCGCTGGATTCAATATTAATTTTTACAGCACCCGATTTTTTCGGTGCACTAATAGATGCCGCTTGCGCAGCCGCCATTTTTGGCGCCAATTCGGTATTTTTATTTTCTATAAATAAAAGTACATCCTCCTTGAGAATACGCCCTTGCTTACCACTACCCTTTACCATCGCCGCTTCAATACCATGCTCGCGCATCATTTTTTCTGCTGACGGGCTAATAATAACGTGACTTACTACCTCATCGTTTGATTTTGCTGCTGCGGCTACTGGTTTCGAGATTGAGGTGGCGCTCGCTGTCGTTTTTTCTTTTGTTGCTACAGCGGATTCATTAATAATCGCCAGCACCTGTCCTGCAGTCACCACCGAGCCTTCTTCAAAAAATATTTTTTCAAGCACACCTGAACTTATCGCCGGCACTTCGAGTACCACCTTGTCAGTTTCGAGATCGACCAGATTCTCGTCCTGGCTGATCGCCTCACCCTGTTTCTTATACCAGTGAACGACCACCGCATCGGCTATGGATTCGGGCAACTCAGGTACTTTTATTTCGATACTCATATCTCTGTGCTCATTTTTTTGACAATTACTTTTTCTTTTCCAGTTTCTGAGCTTCAAAAAATATTGCGCGCTCTACCAGCTCAGCCTGTTGAATCGCGTGCAGTTTGGCAGAGCCGACAGCAGGTGCAGAAGATGACTCACGACCGACATATTGCAAATCCCAGTCCTTTTTCAGCGCTGCCCTTATGCGTGGCTCAATAAAATCCCAGGCGCCCTGATTCTTTGGCTCTTCCTGACACCAGACTAGCTGACTGGTTTTAGTGTAACACTTCAACAATGCATTCAGCTCATCTGCCGGGAATGGATAGGGTTGTTCAATACGCACAATCCCAACATTTTCCCGCTTTTCTTCACGGCGTTTTTCCAGCAGGTCATAATAGACCTTACCACTACACAAAATCACGTAATCCACTTTCTTTGGATTGATATCATCGACCTCGGCAATAACCCTCTGGTAATAGCCAGTTGCCAGATCATCAAGTGAGCTGACACATAACTTGTGACGCAATAAACTCTTCGGCGTCATCACGATGAGTGGCTTGCGACTATTACGCACCATCTGCCTGCGCAAAAGATGAAAGATCTGTGCCGGCGTTGATGGTACACATACCTGCATATTTTTCTCTGCACATAATTGCAGAAAACGTTCGAGCCTGGCCGATGAGTGCTCTGCGCCCTGGCCTTCAAAACCATGCGGCAACAACATAGTCAGACCACAGGCCCTGCCCCACTTATGTTCGCCCGCTGAAATAAACTGATCAATCACTACCTGTGCGCCGTTAGCAAAATCACCAAACTGCGCCTCCCAGATCGTCAATGTTTTGGGATCGGCTGTCGCGAAACCATATTCAAAGGCAAGTACGGCGAGCTCTGATAGCAGTGAATCAATCACCAGAAAATTATTTCTATCTTTACCGATACTTCTAAGCGGCACAAAGGCCACGCGTTTATTCTGATTATGCAGCACTGCATGACGATGAAAGAAGGTACCACGACCACTGTCCTGCCCGGACAGTCGCACTGAGTAGCCATCATTGACCAATGTGGCATACGCCATAATCTCGGCATACCCCCAGTCGATCGGCAGGCCGCCAACACTCATCTTATGCCTGTCGGCAATAATTTTTGCCACGCGCGGGTGCAGCACAAATCCATCGGGTAGCTGTTGCATGGTATCACTGAGCTTGCGCATAACATCGACCGCAACACCGGTATCTACATCTTCCAGTGATGAGCAGACCGTGTATGGCGCCCAGTCAACCAGCTCTGTGGCATCTACCTGATCATCCGGTACCTTGTTCTCCACGATACAGTCACCTGCCTCTAGTATCTTGCGCACCTCAGCCACCATCTGCTCGGTCTTCTCCTGCGTGATACTGCCTTCACTCACAAGCTTCTGAGCATACAGCTGACGTGTTGTTGGTAAGACGGCAATTTTTTGATACATCATCGGCTGCGTTGCCTTTGGTTCATCCGCCTCATTGTGTCCGTGCCTGCGATAGCAGAACATATCGATGACTACATCTTTCTTGAACTTCATGCGGAAATCCATGGCGATGCGGGTGACGCGTACCACCGCTTCGGGGTCATCACCATTGACATGGAAAACCGGCGCATCCACTATTTTCGCCACATCAGTACAGTAATTTGTTGAACGCGCATCTTTCTGATTACTGGTGGTAAAACCAATCTGGTTATTGATGATGATATGTATCGTTCCCTTGGTTGAATAACCTCGTGACTGTGACATCTGCAGAGTCTCCATGACCACGCCCTGACCCGAGAACGCGGCATCACCGTGTATCTGTACCGGTATCACCTGAACACCTTCGGCATCGCCACGCCTGAACTGGCGCGACCGAACTGAGCCTTCAACCACGGGGGCAACAATTTCAAGGTGTGAGGGATTAAACGCCAGCGCCAGATGCACCGGACCGCCGGGTGTACTCATATTGGATGAAAAACCCAGGTGGTATTTCACATCGCCAGTAAGTTCTTTAACCTGTTTGGTACCTTCAAATTCACTAAATAACTCGGCCGGTGTTTTCCCCATGATATTAACCAGCACATTCAAACGACCACGATGTGCCATACCAATAACAACTTCCTTCACACCCTGAGATCCAGCATGCCTTACCAGCTCATCAAGTAGTGGTATCAGTGACTCGCCACCTTCCAGTGAAAACCGTTTCTGCCCAACATATTTTGTATGCAAGAATTTTTCCAGGCCCTCAGCTTCTGTTAGTTCCAGCAGAATATTTTTTTTCTCTTCAATACTTAATTCTGAACTATTGGCCGCACCTTCTATGCGTTGCTGTATCCAGCGTTTTTCTCCTGTGGCCAGAATATGCATATATTCTGAACCAATGGATCCACAATAACTCTTCACTAGTGTGCTAAAAATATCAGCGAGCGTTGCGCTATCCGGCCCATAAAGTGAACCCGTTTCAAATTCCGTATCCAGATCGCTCGCACTCAACCCATGGTATTCAAGTGCCAGCTCTGCAATATTGTCGCCTCGTGACGGCTCCAGTGGATTTATTCTGGCCTGTTGATGCCCACGAAAACGATAGGCATTGATCAATTGCAGCACGTGAACCTGTTTCTGTTCCTGCTCAACGATATAGGCCTTCGATGGTGCCGAGGCATGCTGATGCTCTCTGGCCAGGGCTTTGAAATAATCACGCACTTCATCATGGGGAATTTCATGCCCGGAGGCCCCGTTACCCTTTCCTACTTCAGGTAACTGATCAAAAAATGTCCGCCATTGTGGATCGACTCCATCAGGATCCCTAAGGTAATTTTCATAGAGCGCTTCAAGCCAGGCCGCACTGCCACCACTTAATTGTGAACTGTCCCACAGTTCCTGCATGCTTAAGCCAACGGACTGCTCCATTTTTTACAAATACCTCTTAATGTTTCTCTCAATTGTAGAAGTCGTTCACAGAATGCGCAGCAAACTAAGCCTATATTAATCAGTAAGCAGTTAATCAATACATATAGGAGTTATATTATGTTACGGGAAATCTCTTCAACTCGCCAAAACAATAGCAGCAAACTAAAGCGCTGGTTTACTGATGCCAATATGGATTTGTTTGTCTGGTTTAAGGATCAGGTACCAGTGTGCTTTCAGTTTAGCTATAACGATACAGCACAGGAACACGCGATTAGCTGGCATATTAACCACGGCTTCGACCATCATCTGATTAGAAACAAAAACTACCGCACTCAATACAGATTACCCGCATCGACTTCGACGACTGGCTTTATCCCAGCACGAGCTGCGCATTTTTTTGTTCAGGCCAGTGAGCACATCGAAACATCCCTTGCTGATTTTATTTTTGCACGCCTTCTCGAATATCCGGGTGAATCTGTAGCTTACTCAGATCAGGCACTTGTTTCATAAGATTATGAATGGGCTGAAATAGTGGCTCTGGTAGATCATCATAAGGAAACCACTGCCAGCACCGACACTTCTCCGGCTCCATCACTACGGGCTCACCTGGTAGGCAGGCCGCTGTGACATATAAAGTAAGGTAGTGACGCCCAGCCATGGCAAGCATCTCATCGGAATAACCAGCGTGGCTGGCATTAGCAATTTTAAGACCAGTCTCTTCAAATACCTCGCGGGCA
>JAOUPA010000136.1 GCA_029880105.1 Gammaproteobacteria bacterium | reverse complement strand
GATGTCGACCCGTTCCGGTTCGTTCGTTACCCTGCGTGAGCTGCGCGAGGAAGTCGGCAACGATGCGGCGCGTTTCTTTTATGTGATGCGCAAGTGCGAACAGCACATGGACTTCGATCTCGACCTGGCCAAGTCACAGAGCAATGACAACCCTGTCTATTACATCCAGTATGCACACGCACGCGTCTGCAGCGTACTCAACCAGCTGAAAGAAAAAGGCCTGCAGCACGATATCGAGGCCGGCAGTAATAACCTGGCCCTGCTGACCGAATCACATGAGACTGAGCTGATTACCAGGCTGTCGGCCTACCCGGATATTATCGAGAAGGCGGCACTCAATGCCGAGCCGCACATGCTGGTGCATTATTTGCGCGACCTGGCTAACCTGTTCCATACCTATTACAACGCACACCAGTTTATTGTTGACGATACAAATTTACGTAACGCACGACTCAACCTGATCCGTGCCACGCAACAGGTGATCTTTAATGGCCTGAGCCTGCTCGGCGTGAGCGCGCCGGAGTCGATGTAATGCCAGCTGATTACAAAAGCATGGTTCATGGTCACGAGAAAAAACCACTACCCGGTTTTGTCTGGTTACTGGCAGGCCTGGCGATTGGCCTGTTTGTCGCATTACTGGTTTATCTCGACAAGCAGCCGGCGATACCTGCTGACTTTGGCGCGGCCGTACAAAAGGAACTGGATAAAATAAAACAGAAAACCAGTAACGCCTCAAAAGAGGATAAAAAGGCCGAGAAGAATTCTGAACAACAGGAACCCAAGTTCAACTTCTACACGATTCTGCCTGAACTGGAAGTACTGATTCCTGATTCTGAAACCACACCACCAAGAACAACCCGCAACACCCCGGACAAGGAAGGCAAGCAATACATTTTGCAGGCAGGTTCATTCAAGAATATGGGTGATGCTGAAAAATTAAAGGCCAGCCTTGCACTGCTTGGTTTCCAGGCAAACATCCAGAAGGTCACCGTTAACAGCACCGCGTGGCACCGTGTACGCATTGGTCCCTACAGCCAGAGCAACGACCTCTACGACAAGATTGATGAGCTGAGAAGAAACAATATCAATGCCATCCCGATGGAGATAAAACCGGAATAACACTGGCCAGTGTTATTAACGAAACAGCAGCGCTACCTGCTGCTGTAATTTTTCTGCATTAATCCCTGCAGGTTGCATCGAGCTGGAAATTTTCAGCTCAATGCTCGAACGAATACCACGCAAAATTCTCAGTAATATATTCGACGGCTGCCGACTAAAGGCACTACCCCATAATCCATTTAGTGCCATTGGTATCACCGGTACCGGTGTGGTCTGCAGGATTCGTTCTACACCGGGACGAAACTTGTTCATCTCACCGTTGCGCGTCAACTTACCCTCGGGAAAGATACAAACCAGGTCGCCATTATTCAGTGCCTGCTCGATTTCAGTAAACGCCTGCCCCATTAATGCCAGGTCTTCATGCCGGCCGGCAATCGGAATTGCGCCTGCCGTTTTGAACAGCCATTTCAATACCGGCAGGTTATAAATTTTGTAATACATGACAAAGCGCATCGGCCTGCGGATACAGCCGGCGATAATTAGCGCATCAACATAACTGACGTGATTACATACCAGTACGGCTGCACCTTCATCGGGAATATTATCCAGCCCCTGCTTGCGCACATGATAGACCGAGTGAATCAGCAACCAGACGCAGAAGCGCATAAAGAATTCAGGCACAAGGCTAAAGATATAGACACCAACAACGGCATTGAGCAAGGCAACGATAACAAACAGTTCTGCGATTGAAACACCTGCACCCAATAGCACAATCGCCATCACCGCTGACAGCACCATCAGCAGTGCATTAAAAATATTATTGCCGGCAATAATTCTCGACAGGTGATGCGGTTCACTACGCTGCTGGATCATGGCGAACAGCGGCACAATATAAAAACCACCAAACAGGCCAATGCACAGCACGTCTAAAATAATGCGTACGCTGCCTGCATGCGAAATAAATTCAGTGACACCAATCAGGCCCTGGGTGACATATTCCGGTTTTGCAAAAAACAGGTCGATACCAAACAGGGTTAAACCGATAGAACCAAACGGTACCAGTCCAAGCTCGACCTTGTGACCGGATAACCAGTTACACAATAGTGAACCACCGCCAATGCCAAAGGTAAAAAAGGTCAGCAGCAGGGTGACGACCTGCTCGTTACCCGCGAGTGTAGTCTTGGTGTAATTGGGTAGCTGCACCAGGTAGGTCGCGCCCAGGAACCAGAACCATGAAATACCCAGCACCGATAAAAACACCACGCGCTCTTTATGTATAAACGCAATGTTGCGCCAGGTCTCGGTCAGCGGGTTCCAGTTTATTTTCAGCCCGGGTTCGAGCGAGGGTGTCAGTGGAATATAACGACTCGATATATAGCCAAGCACGGCAAGTATTACTATCGCTGTTGCCACCATGTTTCTACCGTTGTCATCAGCAATTAAAATGCCGCCCATCATGGTGCCAATAAGAATCGCGACAAACGTACCCATCTGCACCAGCGCATTGCCCGCGACCAGTTCGGTGTCATCGAGGTGCTGTGGAATATAGCTGTACTTGGCAGGACCAAAAAAAGTCGACTGCGTACCCATTAAAAATAGCAGTGCAATCAGCGCATAAATCGCGCCGATAAAAAAGGCATAGGCCGCAGCCAGCATAATCACCACTTCCATAAATTTGATAAAGCGAATCGACTGTGACTTCTCGTATTTATCGATCCACTGGCCGGCAGTCGCCGAGAACAGGAAGAAAGGCAGAATAAAAAGTCCGGCGCTCAGATTGGTCAGGAAATCAACGCTGGCATTGCCCTCAGCCAGTTGCACGCCCTGAAAGGCGATCATGATGATCAGCGCATTTTTAAAAACATTATCATTGAAGGCACCAAGAAACTGGGTAACAAAAAACGGCAGGAAGCGTTTCTGTTTTAATAGTGCGAACTGATTTTCAGTGTGTATTTTTTCTATCTGGCTCACAGTCCCTGCATCCATTCGCTAACAACTTCCAGCAATGCCTTATCCTCACCCGAAAAATAGTGATCTGCCTGTGGCACCATAATTTGCCGTGATTTTTTATTCCCTGCCTGTTCGATAAATTCGAGTCGCTGCGCAGCACCATTGACCACCGCGGGATATTCTTTTGCACCATAGACATCGAGAACAGGGACAGTTATCTGATCCAGTGGCAGCGGTTTTTTCATCGGCTGCTGGTAATCAGTCGCACCCATACCGACACCAATAAAGGCATCAATATCACGAAAGCGATTAGCATCAATCCAGGCCATGACCATGTGCACACTGCAGCTATGTGCGATCAGTACAATTTTTTCAAAACCCTGTTCTTTCAGGTAGTCGATGCCTGCCTCGATACGTGGAAATGCCTCAGGCAAGATCGGTAGATAGTCGTAAAATTTTGCCTGCTTATCCAGCACCGGCATCTGCATCGACAGGGTAGTCCAGCCCTGTTCAGGCAGACCAAGTCGAAGTGGTTTTGCAACCTGCTTCCAGTCAGGGTGGTAACCGCGTCCGTGCAGGATAATAACAGCACCTCTAGCCTCATCAGTGACTGCCTCGGTATAGATATTCATGAATTCATGATCACCCGCCTGCAGGTAAACCACTTCACCGTCAAAAATCAGTTCCTCGGTCTGTTCGGCGAGGCGTTTTTCACGTTCAATATCTGAAGCCAGCGCAGGCTGCAGGCCAAGCAGTAAACATAGCAAAACAGGATAAATAGCTCGCATAGCGCACCGCCTTCGAATGATTGAATGAACAATATAAAACAAAAACTTTACCGAATACAGACTGTTTTTTTTCTCAATGCGCGTTATGATTACGGCACTACTCAGGGGCAAGGCTGGTAATTATGAGTGAAAACAATCGCAGACACATAAGACACGAAATCCAGATCGACGTTAATATTACTTTTGTCGATAACTCAGTTCACGTTATGCAAACCCGCGACCTCAGCGAAGGCGGCATGTTCATTATCACCAGCAATGAAAATGACGTTGAATTTCCACTGGGTGAGATGGTGCACCTCAACTACCTGAACCCACTCGATGACAACGAGGAGACAGATGTCGATGCCATTATCGTGCGTATCATGCAGGATGGTGTTGGCCTGGCCTTTGTTGACCTGGCGGCATTCTAAGCAGCCTGTCTAGGCCTATTCAATATTCTGGATCTGCTCACGCATCTGCTCGATCAGCACCTTTAACTCTACCGATGCCTGTGTCATCCTGAGATCCGCCGATTTTGAACCCAGCGTATTGGCCTCACGATTCAGCTCCTGCATCAGGAAATCCAGCCGCCGACCGATGGCCTCATCACGCTTCAGTACATCAGCCAGCTCCTTGACGTGTGAATCGAGCCTGTCGAGCTCTTCATCAACATCCATTTTCTGCGCCAGGTAAACCAGTTCCTGCTCCAGCCTGTCCATATCCGGCTCGGCCTTCAGTTCCTCAAACCGCGCCAGTATTTTCTGACGGTGGTTATCTCGAATCTCGGGCATCTGGCCACGCACCTGGGTAACAATCGCGTCCACCGCTGCACAGCGCTGTACGATTAAATCATGCAGGCGTTCACCTTCACGTTCACGATTGGCCGACAGTTCAGCCAGCGCCTGTTTTAACAGTACCTCGCTGGCCTCAGCCACGGGTTTCATATCCAGGGTCGCCTCTTTGACCACGCCCGGCCACTTCAGGATATCGACCACGTTGATTACCGATGACTGGTGTAGCGTTGAATTCAGTTTCTCACAGGCATGGATCATGGACCTGGCGAAATCATCATTGATTTCTACGCCTCCACCAATACCCGCACCGGCATTAAAACGCAGGCAGCACTCCAGCTTGCCGCGGTCGAGACTGGCATTGATGATCTCGCGGTAGCGGCCCTCCATACCACGCAGCTCATCCGGCAGGC
>JAOUPA010000134.1 GCA_029880105.1 Gammaproteobacteria bacterium | reverse complement strand
GCGGCATCATCGGGGCCCTGAAGAATATTCTTTGCATCACTGATGCTCATGCCGGTGATGCCCTGTTTGAGGATATCGAGTGTCAACGGTACTGCCGATTCAGCGGCCCGATTCATCGTGGTAATAAATTCATCGGCGTATTTGTCCTGGCCTGCCTTGCGTAATATCGATTCAACCTTGTTCAGGTTATCAGGCATTGGGATTTTAACGTCGGCATTTTTCAGGAAGCCATCTGCCTTGCCCAGGTGATCGACGGCATAACCCGCGCCCTTGGTTAAGGCCTCCTTCAGGCCAGCGGTAATGTCTTCATTACTGAGCACATTACTGATGGTGTTATTATTTTCTTTGACGGCTTCCTTGACGCTGTCGATTTTCTCTTTGCCACTGTCAACGATATCACTCAGCCAGCCTGCGTTGCACTGACCTGTCATGGCAAGCGTGGTGACTACGAGCATTAATTTGTGTTTCATGTAGATGCTCTCAGGGTGATTTAACGGTATAGGTACGTTCAATATACTGTGCGATGATATTTTTGAATTCATTACCGATATTGTCGCCTTTTAGTGTTACGGTTTTTTTGCCGTCTTCATAGACAGGTGCGACTGGTGTTTCACCACTGCCGGGCAGGCTAATGCCGATGTTGGCGTGTTTACTCTCACCGGGGCCATTGACCACGCAGCCCATGACCGCGACACTCATTTCCTCGACACCGTGGTACTGGTTTTTCCAGCGAGGCATTTGCTGGCGTAAATAATCCTGAACCTCGCCCGCGAGTTTCTGGAAGAAGTCGCTACTGGTACGGCCACAACCGGGGCAGGCGGTGACCAGTGGTACAAATGAACGCAGGCCCATGGTCTGTAAAATTTCCTGTGCGACGATAACTTCCCTGGTGCGCTCTGTACCCGGTTCGGGGGTCAACGAAACGCGGATGGTGTCGCCAATGCCATCGTGCAGCAACATGCTGAGCGCGGCGGTGGAGGCAACAATACCTTTCGAGCCAATGCCCGCCTCGGTCAGGCCGAGGTGCAGTGCGTAATAACTGCGCTCTGCCAGAGAACGGTAGACCATGACCAGGTCTTTGACCACGCTCATTTTGCAGGACAGGATAATTTTGTTTTTGTGTAGGCCGAGTGCCTCGGCGGCTTTGGCGCTGTCGATTGCAGAACGGATGACGGTTTCCAGCATAACGCTGTGTGCATCGTGCGGTTCATCCAGTTGTGCATTTTCATCCATCAGCCTGGCCAGCAGCTCCTGGTCCATGCTGCCCCAGTTGACGCCGATGCGAACCGCCTTGTTGTTTTTGACCGCGTGTTCGATCATGGTGGCGAACTGCTCATCGCGTTTCTTGCCGCGACCGACATTACCGGGGTTGATGCGGTACTTGGCGAGCGCGATGCCACACTCAGGATTGTCGTTGAGCAGCTTATGGCCGTTGAAATGGAAATCACCGATCAGTGGTGTGCTGTAGCCTTTTTTATCCAGTGCCTCACGAATTCTGGCGACAGCGGCGGCGGCATTGTTGTCGTTGACCGTGATGCGAACCAGCTCGGAACCGGCGTCGGCCAGCTCGATAATCTGTGCCGTAGTGGCCTCGACATTTGCTGTGTCGGTATTGGTCATCGACTGCACGACTACCGGGGCATGGCCACCGACGATGACGCCATCGATATCGACGGAGAGGGCGGTTCTTCTTGGCTGATAGGCGTCAGGAAATATCATGGTTGTCGTCATTCGTGCAAAAGAGGGCATTCTACCACTGCTGTGCCATAGCCTGCACACGCGGTGACAGCTAGAATGGCGCTTTTACTGAGTTGGGCAACAGCATCCATGAAACTGGGTTTAATCATCAATCCAATGGCGGGTATCGGCGGCACCGTTGGCCTCAAGGGCAGCGATGGCCGCGAGATTGTCGAACAGGCGCTGGCGCAGGGTGCGCAGCCGAGGTCGGGCGAACGCGTCCTGCAGGCGTTGGAAAAACTGGTCGGTGTTATCGATCAGCCAGTACTAACAGTGAGTGGTGCCATGGGTGCGGATGTACTCGGTCAGGTGGGCATTGCCCACGAGGTGATCATGCAGACCAGTGCAGCGACTAGCGCTACCGATACATACAATGCCGTACTCAAACTCTGTGAGCACAATATCGACCTGCTGATGTTTGCCGGTGGTGATGGCACCGCCAGGGACGTGCTCGATGCGCTCAAGTCTAACGGCAAAATTGAAGGCCTGCCCGTGATAGGTATACCTGCAGGTTGCAAGATCCATTCGGCGGTGTATGCAGTCACGCCCTCGCAGGCGGGCGAGCTGGTGGCGCTGCTCGAGCGGGGTGAACCGCTGGCGCTGAAACAGGCCGAGGTTATGGACCTGGATGAGCAGGCCTATCGTCAAGGCCGACTCTCGGCCAGCTGTTATGGTTATCTGTCGGTGCCGGTGGATGACACGCGTATGCAGGCAATGAAGCAGGGTGGCGTCAACCATGAAGAAGTCGCGCTACAGGATATTGCTGCCGATGTGGTCGAGCATATGGAGGATGGGGTGCTGTATTTTATCGGTGCGGGTACGACCACGGCGGCGGTAATGGCAGAACTGGGCCTGGATAATACCCTGCTGGGTGTTGATGTTGTGCTGAACAGGGAACTGATCGCCAGTGATGTTGATGAAAAAGCGATACTGGCATTGTTGCGTGATAAAAGCGCAGAATATACCAGTGCTAAAATTATTATTACCGCGATTGGCGGCCAGGGTCACATCTTCGGCCGTGGTAATCAGCAGTTTAGTCCGGCGGTGATTGAAGCGGTGATGGCAGAAAATAACAACGAAAATATTATTGTTATCGCGACTAACGAGAAGCTGCGTTCCCTTCAGGGACGACCGCTGTTGCTTGATACCGGTCGAGTCGAGCTGGACAGGAAACTGGCGGGAATAAAACAGGTTGTTACTGGTTATGAACAGCGCACGCTGTATAAACTAAGTTAGTGTGTGCGAGTAAAATAGAACGATAGTTGACCTACGTTGCCAAACTGAGTCGCTGTTCAGGTATATGCTAAACATGCGATGTGCTTTAAATGAGAATATTGAGTGAGTAACTAAAATGCAGGATTCAGAATTCATTGAAGGCTTATTGAAATTCCTTCAGGCTTCACCGACACCATTCCACGCAGTGACACAGATGCAGAATATGCTGGCTGAAAATGGTTTTCAGCAGCTGAGTGAAGCTGATGCCTGGGGTCTGAAGGCATCAGACACAAGTGGTAAGTTTTATGTCATTCGTAATGATTCTTCAATTATCGCATTTACCCTGGGTTGCGATCCGGCTGAGCACGGTTTTCGTATTGTTGGCGCCCATACCGATAGTCCCTGCCTGAAAGTTAAGCCTAACCCAGAGGTGGTGAAACAGGGGTATTTCCAGCTGGGTGTTGAAGTCTATGGCGGGGTTTTGCTGAACCCGTGGTTCGATCGTGACCTGTCGCTGGCGGGCAGGGTTAATTATGTAACACCTGATGGCGATGTTGGTAGTGCACTGGTTGATTTCGAACAGGCTATTGCGAGTATTCCCAGCCTGGCGATTCATCTTGATCGTGAGGCCAATGAAAAGCACGAAATCAATAAACAGCAACACATCTTGCCGATCCTGATGAAGCTGCCTGAAGGCAATGAACAGAAGCCGGACTTTCGTGAAATCTTGCTACGTCTGTTGCTGAAACAATCGCCGGAGCTAAAAGTAGAAAGGGTGCTGGATTACGAGCTGAGTTTCTATGATGTGCAGGCACCGGCGGTGATCGGCCTGCACCAGGACTTTGTCGCCAGTGCACGTCTGGATAATTTGCTGAGTTGTTACACCGGCCTGATGGCCCTGCTCAGGGCTGATTCAAAACAGAACTGCCTGCTGGTCTGCAACGATCACGAAGAAGTGGGCAGTATGTCGGCGGCAGGCGCACAGGGGCCCTTCCTGCGTTCGGTACTGGAGCGGTTGTGTGCATCCTCTGAAGACTTTAGTCGCAGCATGAACCAGTCGATGATGATCTCGGTTGATAACGCCCACGGCGTGCATCCCAATTATGCAGACAAACACGATGAAAATCATGGTCCGATTCTCAACCAGGGGCCGGTAATCAAGATGAATGCCAATCAGCGTTATGCCACCAATAGTGAAACTAGCGCGGCCTTTCGTTACATCTGCGAGGAGGCTGATGTGCCTGTGCAGGCCTTTGTGGTACGTTCTGACATGGCATGTGGCAGTACCATTGGTCCGATCACTGCGAGTGAAATCGGTGTACGTACTATTGATGTCGGCGTGCCGACCTTCGCCATGCACTCTATCCGCGAGCTGGCCGGTCGCTGGGATGCATTCTATCTGTACCGGGTCTTGCGCGAATACTTCCAATAACCGCAGTGACTGTGTCGTTGATATTTGAGGATGGATCATTATCCTTATAGTTGTTGGTTGTAGTACCTGTTTTTTTCATTTACCTGCTCCACGTGATTGTGGGGGATAGTAGTTTTACTGCCCATGACAGGATGTCTGTCGGCAACTCTCCTTTTGACCGGCATCCCAGCCGGTTTTTTTTTAGTTTTTTTTTCATCTAAGCCCTGCCTGAAAGCGCTATTCGGTATATAAACATATATACTCGCATTTATAAGGTAATCAGTTTTTTGATAAAGATAAGATCGACTCGATGAAAAAGATAAAAAAATCACATAAGCTGGATGGTGTCTGTTACGACATTCGCGGTGAAGTATTGCGTGAAGCCCGCCGCATGGAAGAGGAAGGCCACAAAATCCTCAAGTTAAATATTGGTAATCCAGCCCCTTTTGGTTTTGATGCGCCGGAAGAAATTGTGGTCGACATGATTCACAATGTCCCCATCTCCCAGGGTTATAGTGATTCAAAGGGCCTGTTCACTGGCCGTAAGGCGGTGATGCAGTACTGCCAGCAGAAGGGCATCATGGATGCAGATATCGATTACATTTATCTGGGTAATGGTGTCAGTGAGCTGATTGTTATGGCGATGCAGGCGCTACTCGATAATGGT
>JAOUPA010000032.1 GCA_029880105.1 Gammaproteobacteria bacterium | reverse complement strand
CACTGAAACCCGGCCTCAATTTAATGGCATTACGGAAACTAGGCGCGGCACTGCTATATTTCTTCATCTCCCTGTAAACCAGGCCAGCCTGATACCAGACGTCGGCATCCATTTTATTAATTGAAACCGCCGTTCTAAATTCATTAATCCCCTTATCAACGATACCCAGCTTGATATAGGCTTTACCCATAAGGAAATGGGCTTTTACATTTTTCGGGTCTTTGGCCAACGCCTGTTCCAGACAGGTTACTGCACCAATCGCATCACCCATGATCAGGCTCAACTCACCACAATAGACTATGGTATCGGTACTGGCTTTATTGTCTGCAATCAACTTATCAACAATAGACTTGGCAGCAACGTAATCCTCCATACCGACCAGCGCCATGATCTGATAATTCAGCCCTTCAGCCTCATAACCCGGTAACAGGGTCAACTCACGAAAATAACCCACGGCCGCTTCAATTTTATCGAGCTCCATCACAGATAGACCCAGATATTTTAGGATTTCGCCGTTGTTGTTATTTTCCTGATAGGCCTTTGCAAACACTGCTTCAGCATTTTTAAAATCTTTTTTTCTATAATAGGTATAGCCTGTCTGGAATTCATCTTCACGCAGATTAGACGGCTCACCTTCAATACTAAAGCCACTCACCGCACTCACACTGTAATAATAATTACGTGCTGCCTGTTCGTGTTTGATGACGGCCTCTGTCTTATCCACATCCATAAGAAATGCAGGTTCTGCTATCTTACTGGGCGCTCCATAAACTTTATAACGGCTGACATAACTACCAGGTACTTTTTTCCAGGAGAGGCGAGTTTGTTGAATCGAGCCATCAATCATCAAACCACCCAGTTTACTGGGCAACTGCATGTACTTGTAATTGAGCAGCGCTTTTCTATCCTTATCGTAAACACTCACAATCGTCTTTAGTGAGGGAGCAATCGAAAGCCTGCTCGGCTTCTGCATACCCGAACCCTGCGCTGCCGATGCGCCCATAGCAATCACTCGATTCGGGCCACTGTAAACCTGTATGGTTGTTTTATTGCCGTCCATAGCGGCGAGAATATAAAGATTATTATCGGCATCAACCGCTATATCATAGATCTCTTCAAAACCCTGTGAGGCACCACCACGGCCATCAATTCGATACAGTAATTTTCGCTCAGGTGAAAATACCAGTACCTGATGGCTCGCATTTTCCTGCACATAAATATTATTGTTAAGATCAACAACAACCCGCGCAGGCTCTTCAAAAGTTCTGCGACCACTTTCAGGGTTGCTGATATGATCAAGAAAAATTCCATCTTTGGAAAAAATTTGAATGCGCCGATTTCCAGTATCAGCAACATATATTTTGTCTCCTTTGAAAAAGACACCCTGCGGCGAATCAAACTGACCTTCTGCACTGCCAGCTGATCCTGACGTATACCGCAAACCGCCATCAAGGCGATAAATTTTTAACGAATTACCATCCAGGATAGCGACATTCTGATCATCAACCGATGCTGCAACAGGGCTTTCAAGCACACCTTCAAAAGTTTTCTCTACACGTCCGGAGCCTGTATAGACTGATACTTTATTGGCTTTACCATCAAGACAAAGCGCATTCCCACTCTGTAGACGATATGCAGCATCACATTGCATTGTAATAGAGCGCTCATAACCCACGGTAGGTAAGCGTGTTAGTGCTGGTACCGGGCGCCCTGTCTCTGGCAGACGATATATTTCAATTTTCTTGTTATAACTATCTGCGACTGCAACCTGTCCATCAGGCAATACCGAGATACTGGTAATTCTCTCGAACTGTCCACGTTGCTTACCTTTACTTCCAAATGAAGCCAGTAATTTTCCTGTCTCCCAGTCGATCTGATAAATGCGTCCGCTTTCGTTATCCGCCAGATAAATCAGGCCAGTGTCATCAATATCCATCGCAACCAGTTCAGGGGCACTACCCGTGATTTTTTTGATATTTTCAGCCTTTATACGCTTGATTAGCGTGCCATCGTGCCTGAAAACCGATACAATGCCATCATCCCTTGTTTCCAGTACGTAGATATTTTCCTGTGCATCAACAAATACCTGCGCTGGCTCAAAGGTCTCACCGCCACGCCCACCGATAGACTGAATAAAGACACCATCATCACCAAAGATTGAAACACGACCATTACCGGTATTCGCCACATACAAACGGCGGTTATCGGACCAGGCAATACTGCCCGGGTTATTCAGCTGCCCTTCATCTCCACCACTAATCACCAGCTTTTTGATCAACTCGCCTTTGGGTCCAACCTCAACAATGGCCTCATCACCTTTGTTACTAATAATCATGCTGTCCCTGTCCTTGAAAACAGCACTATTGATTTCGTTAGATGAGAACACCTTATCTTTACCCGACAGGGTGTAGGTCGCAAATTTATTACCGTTGAAAATAATCACCATACCCAGCTCTGAGTCGACGACCAGCAAATTGCCTTCATGGTTGACGGTAATCGAAGCGATATTGCCGAAGCGTAAATTTTTGCCATCGGCCTTGATGGTGCGTTCCAGAGAAACGGCAGCCTGCGTTGATGTTGTAACCAGTAAACACGAGGTCAAAACCAGGCTAAAAAATGACAGGCCACGGAGAAAAATTTGGCGTATTTTCAATGTAAAACCCCTTTTTTTGTGCAATCGCTAACGATTACCATCTTAAATTCATAGCTTTAGCTCGATCAACAGCTATCCGACACCACGGCATGACACCCAGACCGACTGCTAAAAACTATCTTTTAAAGTGGATGTATTTAATAAATTTCAACTTTATATATAGTGCATATCCGTACAAGACACACTAAATAAGGATTATTGAAGAACAATTTTGAATAGACTTACTTGGGTAGACGGATAAACTTGGAGGCCTCTTCCAGGACAAATTCCTTGAATGCGCTGGCCACAGGTGACAGACGCTTACCTTTACGCTGCAGAATGTACCAGTATCGTTGAATCGGGAACTTTTCCACATCGAGAATCGCTAGCCTCTTTGTCTCCAGCTCCAGCTCCAACGTATGGATCGAGACGATACCCAGACCTAGACCCGCCTCAACCGCCTGCTTGATTGCCTCATTACTGGTCATTTCGATACCTGTGTGAAAGGTCACATTTTGCTGGTCAAAAGCACGCTGCACCGCACCTCGCGTACCCGATCCGGTTTCACGCACCACAAAGTGTTCATTTTCAAACCTGGTTAGCGGAATGTTTTTTTTCTTAACCAGTGGGTGATTGGCTGGTGCAATCATCACCAGAGGGTTTTCCATAAAGGTCTCCGACTCGACCTCGATACCCTCAGGTGGCTGCCCCATAATCACCAGATCCGGTTCGTTGTTTTCCAGCTGGCGACGCAGGCTTTCCCGATTGGTGATATCCAGACTGATGGTGACACCTTCATAACGCTGAGAAAATGCTGCCAGCAGACGAGTAGTAAAATGACTGGCCGTAGTCGCAACTGAGATAGCCAGTTTTCCGCTCTGCACACCTTTTAAGGTTTCGAGCACGTCCTCAGCCTCATCCAGCAGATGGCTAACCCCCTGGCTGTAGGTAAACATTTCTCTGCCAGCATCAGTTAGAAAGATTTTTTTACCAACATGTTCAAACAGCGGCAGACCAATCGCACTCTCCAGCTGCTTGATCTGCATAGACACACCGGGCTGGCTCAGGTGTAGCACCTCTGCCGCGCGAGTAAAGCTCAAATTACTTGCCACAGCGGCGAATACTTCGAGTTGTCTTAAAGTGATATGCATATAAGCAATATAGCATATTAATAATATTAGCTATAAGCATTTATTTATAGACAGCATCATTTCCAGTTATTAACTATAAGCTATACCAAGTTAATAATAAATTATATATAAGTTTTTACTTATGATTATAATCATTAATCGTGATTTGTAACAAAAATTCGAATCATTATACTCATCCTCGTTGATGCACTTAACCAGGTTCGAGCTCATGTCTCAAATCGGTTCGAAGACATGAATTCAACACTATTTAATTAACTAGGAGAGCTAGAAATGGCTAAAAAGTACGATGCGGGTGTAAAAGAATACCGCGAAACATATTGGATGCCTGAATATACTCCAAGCGAGAATGATATTCTGGCATGCTTCAAAGTAACTCCACAACCTGGCGTACCACGTGAAGAGGTTGCTGCTGCGGTAGCTGCTGAATCTTCAACTGGTACCTGGACTACAGTATGGACCGACCTGCTGACTGACCTTGATCACTACAAAGGTCGTGCTTACGCGATCGAAGACGTACCAGGTGACGACACCTGCTTCTACGCATTTATCGCTTACCCAATCGACCTGTTCGAAGAAGGTTCTGTTGTAAACGTTCTGACTTCACTGGTTGGTAACGTATTCGGCTTTAAAGCACTACGTGCACTGCGTCTGGAAGACATCCGCTTCCCACTGGCTTATGTGATGACCTGTAATGGTCCACCACAGGGTATCCAGGTTGAGCGTGACATCATGAACAAGTATGGTCGTCCTATGCTGGGTTGCACTATCAAGCCTAAGCTGGGCCTGTCTGCCAAGAACTACGGTCGCGCCTGTTACGAAGGTCTGCGTGGCGGTCTTGACTTCACTAAAGATGACGAAAACGTTAACTCTCAGCCATTCATGCGCTGGAAACACCGTTTCGACTTCGTTATGGAAGCGATTCTGAAAGCAGAAGCAGAAACTGGTGAGCGTAAAGGCCACTATCTGAACGTTACTGCACCTACTGCTGACGAAATGATGCGTCGAGCTGAATATGCGAAAGAAATTGGCGCGCCAATCATCATGCACGACTTCCTGACTGGTGGTTTCTCTGCAAATACCCAGCTGGCTCAATGGTGTCAGCGTAACGGCATGTTACTGCACATCCACCGTGCTATGCACGCGGTTCTCGACCGTAACCCACACCACGGCATCCACTTCCGTGTACTGACCAAGTGTCTGCGTCTGTCTGGTGGTGACCACCTGCACTCAGGTACTGTTGTAGGTAAGCTGGAAGGCGACCGTGACGCGACTCTGGGCTGGATTGACATCATGCGCGACAGCTTCGTTCCTGAAGACCGTTCACGTGGTATCTTCTTCGACCAGGATTGGGGCTCAATGCCAGGTGTTATCCCTGTTGCTTCTGGTGGTATCCACGTATGGCACATGCCTGCGCTGGTTAGCATCTTCGGTGACGACTCTGTACTGCAGTTCGGTGGTGGTACGCTGGGTCATCCCTGGGGTAACGCTGCTGGTGCGGCCGCTAACCGTGTTGCAGTTGAAGCATGTGTTGAGGCTCGTAACTCAGGTCGTGAACTTGAAAAAGAAGGTAAGGACATCCTTACTAATGCTGCCAAGCACAGCCCAGAACTGGCTGCTGCGATGGAAACCTGGAAAGAAATCAAGTTCGAATTTGACACAGTTGACAAACTGGACGTTTCTCACAAGTAATTTCCGGTTTAAACACAAGATGGCGAGACAAATCATTTGTCTCGCCGCTTAAAACGAATTTGAAAATTTAATTTGGAGTAAATCACAATGAGTGATATGCAAGATTACAATTCAAGCTTAGCCGACACTGCAAGTCGTAAGTTCGAGACTTTCTCTTACCTGCCAGCAATGTCTCCTGAGCAGATTCGTACTCAGATTGAGTACATCGTATCTAAAGGTTGGAACCCATCTATTGAGCATACTGAGCCTCAGAATGCCAGCGGTTCATACTGGTACATGTGGAAGCTACCAATGTTTGGTGAAACAAATGTTGACGCCATCCTGGCTGAGTGTGAAGCTTGTAAAAAGGCACACCCAGGCAACCACGTTCGCCTGTTAGGCCTGGACAACTTTGCACAGTGCGCTGGTGCATCTATGGTTATATTCCGCGGCCAAGCTGTTTAATTAGTCCGGATTTCAACCAGAAGAAACTAAAGGCCCCTGCTACGTCATGTGGTCAGGGGCTTTTTTAACACTGTAACAGAAGGTTTTACTATGGCTGGACCAACATCAAGACCCGATAAATATGTAGGCATTGACAACGACCTGTTCGGTGGCATGACCAACATTGGCAAAACAATTCGTGACGCCTGGGTGTTCGAACTGATTCCAGAGACAGAAACCTGCGAAGGCTGGAACCTAGCCGGGATTGACTCCTTATTACAGAAGGTTAATGCCGAGTGGGACAAATATGGCTGCCTGGTCAGCCATTTGCCTGAAGACTTATTCAAGCGTCATCAACGCATTCATAAAGAAGCTGTGGAAAAAGCACGCTCTCAGGGATGGGATGGCGAATATGAAACTTATAGTGACCAATAACTAACAGAAACTTTGAACATCAAAAAAGGTGATGTCATGTCAGAAATTACAGTAGATCCACAACAATACATTATTAAAGACGAACCCTACTACGAGCCAGTAGCCGACGAAATTGGTCTTTACGAAGCCGCATACAACGTGCGCATGCCGATGATGCTCAAAGGCCCGACGGGTTGTGGTAAATCACGTTTTGTTGAGTACATGGCCTATAAATTAGGCAAGCCATTAATTACCGTTGCCTGTAATGAAGACATGACCGCATCCGACCTTGTCGGTCGTTTCCTGCTCGATAAGGACGGCACCAAGTGGCAGGATGGCCCTCTGACAACCGCAGCGCGTATCGGTGCTATCTGTTATCTTGATGAGGTTGTTGAAGCCCGTCAGGATACCACGGTTGTGATTCACCCGCTGACTGACCACCGTCGTACACTACCTCTGGATAAAAAAGGTGAGCTAATCAATGCACACCCTGATTTCCAGCTGGTCATTTCTTACAACCCTGGTTATCAGTCCTTGATGAAGGACCTGAAGCAATCAACTAAACAACGTTTTGGTGGCCTGGATTTTGATTATCCAGCTGAAGACATCGAGGTTCAAATTGTTGCCAAAGAATCGGGTGTAGATAAAGCAATCGCAGAGAAACTGGTTCAGATCGCACACCGCGCCCGCAACCTGAAAGGTCACGGCCTGGATGAAGGCATCTCGACTCGTCTGCTGGTATATGCAGGCCAGTTGATCAACAAAGGTATTAACGCTGAAGCTGCCTGCAGCATTACCATGGTTACGCCTCTGACAGATGACCCTGATATGCGCGACACATTGAACGCAGCGGTACAGACATTCTTTGGTTAATAGAATAAAAGTAATGGCCTGAGAGCCTTAAGTTAACACTTTTATTTTGTTTGCGAACTTCGCGTCAAAGGTCTTTTAGATATGAGTATCAAACTCGAAGATTACGAAGAACAGTTACAGGATGTCGCACCAGAAATACGTGATGTACTGAATAGCACGTTCCATGAAGCTGCCCGCATTATGTCACCTACTGGTCTGGCAACTTATCTTGATGGTGCCAAATCAATGGCCAAGCTGGGGCGTGGCAATGACCTGGTCATTACTTACCTGCAGGAAATGCCCCTGGTCGCCAAAGAATGCGGTGAGGACATCCTAGAAGACTGCATTACGGCCGCAATGAAGTTATCTTCAATGACTTCCGGTGAAGTGATTTCGCTGCTATTTAGCAGCCTGCCATCTGCTGCTCGCAACCTGGGTGACGCACAGTTGCTACGTGGCTACCTGACATTTATCCACCAGTTTGCCTCAACCGCAGCACGTGGCTTGCGCCCAATGCTGAATCACATAGATGAACTACTGGGTAAACTTACACTTAGTGGTTTACGTCGCTGGGCAAACTTCGGTGCCCAGGCATACCGTCGTGATTTTAATAACCTGACTACCTACTTTAATCTGGAATCAGCCGATTCTCTGGCCATGTTACAAAAAGAACGTCGTGGCATTCTGTTTATTAAAGTACAGCGTAAACTGAATTTTTACCTGCGTGCACTATGGGGGCGTGATTTCTTCCTGCGTCCTACGGGTGCCGACTATACTGATTTCCGGCCTTATATCGAACACCGCATCTTGCACATGCCTGACGCTGTCGATGACTACGGCCCGGATGAAAACAAGATTGCCGGTCTCGAACTGTACCGTGCTACTGCCGCACACATGGCTGCACACATGTGTTATTCCACAGCACCCATTTCTGCTGAACAACTAAGCCCAGCCCAGATGTTTTTTATCGGCTTTATGGAAGATGCCCGCGTCGAATATAAGGCATGCCATGATTTTCCAGGTTTAAGGAAACTATGGTCAACATTGCTAAAAATTACCGATAATGACAATGAACCCGAGCATCCATCAATGCTTGAGCTTGAGCATATTGCCCTGATGTTGCTGGATGACACTATTAAGTCAGATGATGCTGAAGTTAGCGCCATCGTCGAAAAATTTCATAATGAAATAGAAGCAAATCAGGACAATAACCAGTTTTCCTGGCACATGGGCCTGGAGCTATTTAACCTTTTTGCATCGCGTAAGAATGTACCCAGCCTGCGTATTCTGGAACGTATTCGTATTCCATATCGTGATGATAATCGCTATGTCTGGGAATTCGAAGAATTCGACTGGAACGTTGAAACGGAATATGTGCCAGCAAGCCAACGCCAGGTACGCCGTGTCATGAATGTCATGGAAATGGCCAATGAAGTCGATTGTGAACTGGCCGGTGATGATGCCCAGGAGATATGGACCTGTCCGACGGAAATGTTCCCTTATGAAGATGATCTGTCTGATGGCCAACAAAGCTTTAATGACATGTGGGGCAAGGAGCCAGTGTCTGATCCCTTCCATTACCAGGAATGGGATTACCAGATCCAGTTACACCGTCCTGACTGGGTCACAGTTTATGAGCGACGCCAGCCCAAAGGCTTTATTGAGGACATAGACAATATACTGATTGAGTATCGACCAATAGCCCATCGCATTAGACAGATCATCGATCTATTAACACCTGAAGGCGTTCAGCGTATGCGCGGCCTGGAAGATGGTGACGAAATCGATATCAATGCGGCAGTCGATGCCATGATCTCAATTCGCATGGGAGAACAGCCCAATCCACGCATTACTATGCGAAATGTAATCAAAAACCGTGACCTGTCTGTTGTGGTACTGATGGATCTATCCGAATCGACCAATGAAGCCATGGCAGGTTCTGATAAGACCGTACTGCAGTTAACCCGTGAAGCTGCAACGCTCGTTTCTACAGCAATCAATGGTATTGGCGACCCCTTTGCACTACATGGTTTTTCATCAGATGGCCGCCACGATGTACAGTATTATCGCTTTAAGGACTTCAACCAGCATTTTGATGATGAAGCAAAATCTCGTTTAGCGGGCATGAAGGGTGGACTATCAACCCGCATGGGTGCAGCACTACGCCATGCTGGTTATCACCTATTGAAACAACAGGAAAAACGCAAACTAATCTTACTGGTTACCGACGGTGAGCCGGCAGATATCGATGAACGCGATCCACAGCACTTGCGACACGATACCAAGAAGGCCGTTGAAGAACTCTATGGTTCTGGCGTGCTGACTTATTGCCTGACACTGGATCCAGATGCAGATGCTTATGTAAAACGTATCTTTGGTGAGAATAATTACACCATCATCGACAATGTTGATCGATTACCAGAAAAATTACCGACACTTTTCGCATCGCTAACAGCGTAAAAAAGTAAACTGTGCATTGGTGCCTTCATCAACCTGAGGATAACGAAGTCGATGATACGAACACCTCTTTATACTCGTCACAATGAAGTTCCCCCACTCGCTAGCCGGGCGGGGAAAATCGATGCACTGTATTACAACCACGTGCAAACGGCGTTAAAACACCTTGGTCCGCATATTCGTTTAAGAATTCCAACACTGAAGCATCTCGATCTCATTCTACAGAAAGATGCATTGATCGTTATTGATCGCGCACTCTACGATTACCCGATACTCTGCTGGACAGATTTTGAAGCCGGTCACCGTGATAACCTGCATGAGCCAATCAAGTGCGAAATTCGATATTTTCACTACGCGGCCAGCATGATATTCAATAAAACCCTGGAAGCCATGGAACTGATGCTTGGCGAACTACTGGAACACGAACTCCCCGAAGAAAAATCCAGCATCCTTCCCTTCAAAAAGGTTTAAATCTAAATAGCTAATCCATAAAAATACACCTCTCTTAATACCCCATACAAACTAAGTAAATACTAATAAGAAAGATTGTTATTAGCAATATTAGCAATCACTGATATTAAACCATTGATTTTTATAAACATATAAATCATAAGGTTTTCTTATTAATCTTATCAATAATACTTAATATTCGTTATAGAACTGCCTCCGTATAGTGGCGAAACTTTTCGCAGCCCCTGGTTGAGTGCATCAGTCTTCGGGTAGCGGATAACAGAATTTTCGATTAACCAACTTATAGAGAAAATTACTATGGCTTTATTAGACCAAACAGGTCGTTATTCTGACCTGAGCTTAAACGAAGACAAGCTACTTGCTGACGGTAAACACGTCCTGGTTGCTTACCACATGGAACCTGCTGCAGGTTACGGTTATCTGGAAGCAGCTGCTCACTTTGCAGCCGAATCTTCAACTGGCACAAACGTAGAAGTTTCTACTACTGACGACTTTACCAAAGGTGTCGATGCACTGGTTTACTTCATCGATGAAGCGAAAGGCATCATGAAGATTGCTTACCCAATCGAACTGTTCGACCGCAACGTAATAGATGGTCGCACTATGCTGGTTTCTTTCCTGACACTGGCTATTGGCAACAACCAGGGCATGGGCGACATCAAGAACGCTCAGATGCAGGATTTCTACATTCCACCTCGCATGCTGCAGTTATTCGACGGCCCTGCTAAAGACATTTCAGACATGTGGCGCATTCTTGGCCGCCCTGTTGAAAATGGCGGTTACATCGCTGGTACTATTATTAAACCTAAACTGGGTCTGCGTCCTGAGCCATTTGCAAACGCGGCTTACCAGTTCTGGCTGGGTGGTGACTTCATCAAGAATGACGAGCCTCAGGGTAATCAGGTTTTCTGCCCAATGAAGAAAGTTTTACCATTGGTCTATGATGCAATGAAACGTGCACAGGACGAAACTGGTGAGGCCAAACTGTTCTCTGCCAACATCACAGCTGACGATCACTACGAAATGTGCGCTCGTGCTGACTACATCCTGGAAACTTTCGGCCCTGACGCTGACAAAGTTGCTTTCCTGGTTGATGGTTATGTTGGTGGCCCAGGTATGGTTACAACTGCACGTCGTCAGTATCCTGGCCAGTACCTGCACTACCATCGTGCAGGCCACGGCGCGGTTACTTCACCATCTTCAAAACGTGGTTACACTGCGTTCGTTCTGGCTAAGATGTCTCGTTTGCAGGGTGCTTCTGGTATCCACGTGGGCACAATGGGTTACGGTAAGATGGAAGGTGATGCGACTGACAAGATTATCGCTTACATGATTGAGCGTGACGAGTGCCAGGGACCTTACTACCACCAGAAATGGTATGGCATGAAACCTACCACTCCAATTATCTCTGGTGGCATGAACGCGCTGCGTCTACCAGGCTTCTTCGAGAACCTCGGTCATGGTAACGTAATCAACACCTCTGGTGGTGGTTCTTACGGTCACATCGATTCTCCTGCAGCTGGTGCGATTTCTCTGCGTCAGGCTTACGACTGCTGGAAGTCTGGTGCTGATCCAATCGAATACGCAAAAGAGCACAAAGAATTTGCTCGTGCATTCGAGTCATTTGAGCACGATGCTGACGCATTGTACCCAGGTTGGAGAGACAAACTGGGCGTTCACAAATAAATCGAACGTTGAGTTGAAAAAGGAGCCCCTGACCTCAGGGGCTTTTTTTTCTCCCCATCAAGCATTAACTCATAGAAATGAATATTGGCTTTATCCCAAAGCAGACTTTTAAAGTCCGTTTTGGGATAAAGCAAAAAAACTGAACACTTACACAGGACCTTACATCATGAGTGATCAAGACATCGAACAATACAAGATTACCAAAGAGCCTTTTTACAAAATACAGCACAATGAAGTTACTTTATACGAAGCAGCTTATGATGCCCGTTTACCGGTAATGATCAAGGGCCCAACTGGCTGTGGTAAATCACGCTTTATTGAGCACATGGCTTACAAACTTGGCAAACCGTTAATTACTGTTGCCTGTAACGAAGATATGACAGCTTCAGATCTGGTCGGTCGTTATTTGCTCGATGCCAATGGTACACGCTGGTTAGATGGCCCATTAACCACAGCCGCACGCATTGGTGCCATCTGTTATCTGGATGAAATCGTTGAGGCTCGGCAGGATACCACCGTGGTCATTCACCCATTAACCGACCACCGTCGTACTCTGCCGCTCGATAAAAAAGGCGAATTGATCGAGGCACACCCCGACTTCCAGCTGGTTATTTCTTATAACCCAGGTTACCAGAGCATGATGAAAGACCTGAAGCAATCTACCAAGCAGCGTTTCACTGGCCTGAACTTTGACTATCCTGATAGCAAGGTTGAAACTGCAATCGTTACCAAAGAAGCAGGCATCAATGAGGAAGCTGCTGCTAAGCTGGTCAAGATTGCACACACAGCACGCCACCTTAAAGGCCACGGTCTGGACGAGGGTATCTCTACCCGCCTTCTGGTTTATGCTGCCACGCTGATGAACAAGGGCATCGATGCCAAAGAGGCGTGCCACATGGCACTGGTTAACCCTATTACCGATGACAAAGACATTCGCAGCACACTGGTACATTCCATCGATACGATTTTTGGTTAAATACTCTGCGTCTGTAGTGGTAAAAAAACAATGACGACTAAAGAGCTAGAATATGCGGACTACCGTGACAAGCTAAAATGCAGTTTCGAGCAAATTGAAGATTGCTTCGACGACTACATGAAGGATGCCCTGCGCAACCTGACCAATAAAGGCGTTGAGGATTATCTCTCGGGTGCTTCACTGGTTTGTATGATCGGTCGCGGCTGGGAACCAGTTTCGATTTATCTCGAAGAAATGCCACAGATGGCAAAGCGTGTCGGCGAACCCATACTCGAAATTGTTTCCAGACACGTCTGGGATATGTCGCGCTCACCCAATGGCAAAGCTATTCCGCCGTTCATGCAATGCCTGCCCGAGGCATCTCGTCGCCTCGGCACGCTGGAACAAATGCAGCATTTTTTCGATATTCTTTTTGATATGCTGGACAAAACCACCACCTCGGTTCACGGTCACCACAAGACGCATTCCAGCCAGGGCTTTCTCATACTATTAGAACAGATTCCATTTTTATTGAGCCAGTTATCACTTGAAGGCCTGAAAAACTGGATCGAATACGGTGTGCATAATTATCATAATCACCCCGAACGCCAGAAAGATTATTTCGCCCTGCAATCAGCTGATAGTAAAGCCATGCTGCAACGTGAGCGCCATGGCACCCTGTACATGGATAATGAGCGCAAGCTGGATATGTATATGCGCAGCATGTGGCAACAGGAAGAGTATTTCGTGCCTTATTCTCTAGGCTTCGATGAAATGCGCAAACCACAGCCCTATTACGATAGCCTTGGCATGCGTGTACCCGATGTCTATGACGACCTTAATGGTGTCCGCGGTATCAACCGCTACCGTATTACACTGGCACATATGGCTGGACATAAACGCTGGACCGACCGCCAGATTGCTGACAACCTGTCGCCGTTCCAGCGTGTCGCTGTCGAGGCATTCGAGGACTCACGCATTGAACAATTAATCATTCGTGAGTACCCCGGTCTAAAGAAATATTTTCTCGCGCTTCACCCAAAGCCGATTGAGGGCGACTGCGATTCAGTAAAAGAATCCTGTGTGCGACATCGCCTGGCGATGCTTTCTCGCGCTATTCTTGATGAGAATCACGGTTATCAAAATCCTGATATTCTTGAATATCTTGAAAAATTCTGGAACGCACTAAAAGACAGTGAATCTAGCACCAGAGAAATGTTGGACCTTGCGATTTCTTTTACAGCTAAGACACGCCGCCAAACTGACCTTTCACCGAGAGTTCGCTTTGAAAACACCGAAGTGAATTACCGTGATGATAATCGTCACATGTGGATCTTCATAGAAGAGAACGATGAGGCTGAAGATGATACCAGTGAGCCACAAAGCAAAGAGACAATCGAGCCAGATGGCCTGCCACCACGTCACTATCATGAATGGGACTACAACACGAGTAGTTACAAGCCTGACTGGGTCACTTTGTATGAGTCTTTACACGCACCCGGCAATGCATCTGAAATTGACAAAATACTGGAAAAACACGCAGCTCTGGCGAACTACCTAAAACGCATCCTGGATTTATTAAAACCCCAGTATTATGTACGCCAGCGTTACCAGGAAGAAGGTAGTGAACTTGATCTTGATGTGGCAATCCGTTCTCTGATTGATCTCAAGAGCGGCTCCCAGCCCGACCCACGCATCAATATGAATCACCGACACGATGGCCGTGACTTTGCAGTTTTACTCCTGATGGACTTGTCCGCTTCATTACATGACATTCCTGACGGTTGCACACAAAGCATTCTCGAACTCAGCCGTGAGGCGGTAACTCTACTCGGCTGGTCGATTGAACAACTGGGTGACAAATTTGCCATTGCCGGTTTCCATTCCGATACTCGCCACAACGTACGTTATCACCACATCAAAGGCTTTACCGAACACTGGGATGATGGCGTAAAAGCACGTCTGGCTGCTATTGAAGCCGGCTTCTCTACGCGCATGGGCGCTGCAGTGCGTCACGCATCACATTATCTTGAAAATCAGAAGGCCGATAAAAAGCTGTTGCTGATTTTAACCGACGGCGAGCCGGCTGATATTGACGTTGCAGATGAAAAACTGCTGATCGAGGATACACACAAAGCCGTTGACGAATTATCCAGCAAGGGCATCTATACCCATTGCATCAGCCTGGATAAAAAAGCCGATGACTATATCCAGGATATTTTTGGTGCCAGTGGTTATAGCGTGATTGATAATGTTGAAAAACTACCAGAAAAACTACCTCTGTTATTTACCGCGCTGACATCTTAGTATTAAGATTTGCAATACTACAAATTAATAGGAGCCGATGATGTTAAGAGCAATATCAACCCTGATCATATATGTACTGTTCATCAATACTGCGCTAGCAGATGACCAACTCAAGCAGCGCGCCCAGAAAAGCAAAGAAGTGGTTATGGAATTTATGAACTCACTTAAGGGCGAACTGGAAACTGCAATAAAAGCAGGAGGCCCAGCCAATGCGATCAACGTCTGTCACAAACAAGCGCCTGCTATTGCGAAAACCCTGTCTGATAAATACGGCTGGGATATCGGCAGAACCAGCCTGAAAACTCGCAACCCGGATAACACCCCCGATGAATGGGAGATAAAAATACTGAATGACTTTGAAGCACGTAAGACCAAGGGAGAGGATGTAAAACCTATGGCGTACTTTGCAGCAGTCGATAATAACGGCAAGAAAGCATTCCGCTTTATGAAAGCCATACCTACTGGTGAAGTTTGTCTGAAATGTCACGGTACAGATATTGACCCTACTATCAAAGCTAAATTACATGAACTCTATCCAGGTGATATGGCAACAGGATTCAAACTGGGCGATATCCGCGGCGCATTTACAATTTCACAACCTATGTAAATCACACAGCAGAACATCCGATATGAGACTATAATTTTTATAGATAATGAAGGAGACTCCGTATGGCAAAACCTAGTAACGAAGAACTCGATACCGCACTCAAAATGGCCATACAGATGCGCGAAAAAAGAATGGATCCCTTTTTTGTAGGGAAAGTTCTGCTTAGCCATAACTACCGACTTGGCTATCTTGAAGAGGTACTAAAGGCCGCAGACCGTTACCTGAACATGGGTATGTCTGAGACGGAACGCGCCATACTCCTTAAGGCTATCGAAAAAGCCAAGGATGCGGAATCACATACAGCTCAACAGGAGAGAGAAGCGTTTG
>JAOUPA010000133.1 GCA_029880105.1 Gammaproteobacteria bacterium | reverse complement strand
GATTCCTGAGGATAGGCAAAAACTATGTCATAACGATCACGCAATCGAGCTTTACTGCTCGATGTGCTGATCAGGGCATAGGGATAATCTTCAGGTCTGTTTTTGCAAAGTGCCGTAAGGTCCAGATGATCTGAAAGCAATCGAGTCTGGAATGACATTCATGTCCCTTTAGTTTGTCAGTTTCCTGAAAACCAGAGTACCGTTGGTGCCACCAAAACCGAACGAGTTAGATACTGCCACATCTATTTTCATATTGCGTGCAGTATTGGGCACATAGTCAAGATCACAACCTTCACCTGGATTGGTCAGGTTAATTGTCGGTGGTGCCACTTGATCTTTTATCGCCATAACTGAGAATACTGCTTCGATACCACCGGCAGCACCTAGTAGATGACCGGTCATGGACTTGGTCGAGCTCACGGCGACTTTACTAGCGTGTGAACCCAGGGCAGCCTTAACAGCATTGGTTTCAGCAATATCACCGGCGGGTGTTGAAGTGCCATGTGCATTCACATAATCAACGTCAGCACTATTGAGTCCTGCGTCCTGAAGCGCCTTCTGCATGCATCTAGCCGCACCACTACCGTCAGCAATCGGCATGGTCATGTGGTAGGCGTCGCTGTTGTAACCAAAGCCAGCAAGCTCACAGTAGATATTGGCACCACGGGCTTTGGCATGTTCGTATTCTTCAAGTACCAGTACACCAGCACCGTCACCCAGGACGAAGCCATCACGATCCTGATCCCATGGACGACTGGCAGCCGCAGGATCATCATTACGTGTTGATAGCGCTCTGGCAGCAGCAAAGCCTCCAATACCTAGTGGTGATGAGGCCTTTTCGGCACCACCCGCAATCATCACATCTGCGTCACCATAGGCGATGATACGCGCTGCTTCACCGATGCTGTGAGTACCGGTTGAACAGGCTGTAACGATGGCGATATTTGGTCCTTTGGTGCCATGCATGATCGAGAAATTTCCCGAGATCATATTGATAATCGAGCCAGGAACAAAGAATGGAGAAATCTTGCGTGGTCCGCCATCAAGCATTTTCTGATGATTGGCTTCGATCATCGGCAGGCCGCCAATACCGGAGCCAATGGCGACACCGATTCGATCTGCATTTTCTTCGGTTATTTCCAGGCCAGAGTCGCGCAGTGCCTCGTCCGCTGCCACCATACCATAGTGGATGAAGGTATCCATCTTCTTGAGATCTTTTGCGGGTATGACATGTGTACCATCAAAATTTTTGACGGTAGCCGCAATTTTTACTGGATAGTCGCTGGTATCGAATTCATCGATGGTAACGACGCCACTTTTACCTGCAACGATATTGCCCCAGCTCTCTGATAGGTTGAGGCCGACGGGAGAAACAATACCAAGACCGGTAATGACAACACGACGTTTGGACACTATTTAGTACCTGCAATAAATAACAACAGCCACTTGATGTGGCTGCGTTGAACTAAAATAAACGACAAATATTATTCTGAATGTTCGTTTACGTAGTCAATAGCTTGCTGGATGGTTGTGATCTTTTCTGCATCTTCATCAGTAATTTCACACTCAAACTCTTCTTCAAGAGCCATAACCAATTCAACAGTATCAAGTGAATCAGCACCCAGATCGTCTACGAACGATGCATCGTTTGTGGCCTGGTCTTCAGTCACACCCAGTTGTTCGATTACAATCTTGCGAACGCGTTCTTCAGCTGTGCTCATTTAATTTTCCTCGTTATATTTGATCAGTCAGAACTGCGCGGTATTCTAGTGAATTCACGCACAGCAATCCAGTTAAATTATCATCTATTGTTATTTTTATACAAAAATATTTATAAACAATAACTTATGCTATATATTTAAATTATTTTATTACAATGAAACAGGTGCCTATAAGCGAAAAACCGCTTATGGCATGTACATTCCACCATTTACATGCAGTGTTTCACCGGTAATATAACTCGATTCAGGACCTGCCAGAAACGATACGGCATTGGCAATATCAGCAGGGTCACCCAGACGTCCGAGCGGTATTGAGCCAACCAGGGCTGCCTTTTGCTCTTCGGCCAGCTCACGGGTCATGTCGGTATCGATGAATCCCGGTGCCACTGCATTCACCGTAATATTGCGCGAACCAATCTCTCTAGCCAGTGATTTGGTAAAGCCCAACAGGCCTGCTTTGGCTGCTGAATAATTGGTCTGGCCAGGATTACCGGTTGAGCCAACCACTGAACCTATATTGATGATACGGCCTTTTCTAGCCTTCATCATTTTACGTAACACGGCCTTGGACAGACGGAAAATGGAGGTCAGGTTGGTCTGGATAATATCTTCCCACTGATCATCTTTCATCATCATCAGTAGAGTGTCGCGGGTGATACCAGCATTGTTGATCAGAATACTGATGCTACCAAAGTCAGCTTCAATCTGTTTGATTACGGCGTCAACTGAGGTCGCATCGGTCACATTCAGGCACATACCCTTACCGCCCTCGCCCAGGTATTCACTGATTTTTTCAGCACCGCCTTTTGTGGTAGCGGTACCTATCACAGTAGCACCATCGGCCTTTAATTTTTCGGCAATTGCTTTACCAATACCACGGCTGGCACCGGTCACCAATGCAATTTCACCTTGTAATTTACTCATGTCTGTACCTTCTTATATTGTTTGCGTCGCCAGTCGTTTTAGCTTCTATCCATAGAATCAAGAAACTTCTGCATATTAGCGACTGTATCAAGTGAGTATGTTGGAATATCTGCTGTGATACGGCGTGATAGGCCACTCAAAACTTTACCAGGACCACACTCGACGATAGCGTCATCGGCAGCTGAGCCGATAATCTTGGCAGTCTGCACCCAACGGACAGGGTTGTAGAGTTGTTTAGTCAGTGCATCACGAATCGCATCCGGGTCATCGTGGCTTTTTGCATCGACATTATGAATCACCTGAATCTCGGGTTTTTTGATCGTAATTGACTTTAAGGTTTCAGCCAGTTGCTCCGCAGCCGGTTTCATTAGCGAGCTGTGTGATGGCACGCTGACGGGTAATTTAAGGGCGCGTTTCGCACCTTCTTCCTTGGCAATTTCGATTGCAGCATCGACAGCAGCCGTGTTTCCAGCGATAACAACCTGGCCAGGTGAATTAAAGTTCACTGCTTCACAGACAAGACCTGTATCAGCTGAGGCACGTTTACAGATATCGATGATCTGATCATCGCCCAGGTTGAGGATGGCGGCCATTGCGCCCTCACCTTCAGGCACGGCGTTCTGCATCAGGCGGCCACGCTCTGCGACCAGCTTGATGGCATCGGTAAATTCAATGGATTTTGCAGCTACCAGTGCAGCGTATTCACCCAGGCTGTGTCCAGCCAGTACAAACGGTTTAAGCATGCACTGCTCGGCCATGACACGCATAACAGCAATGTCTGCAGCCAACATTGTAGGCTGGGTAATTTCGGTCTGATTCAGTTTTTCTTCGGGGCCGTTGCTGACAATGTCCCACAGGTCGTAACCCAGTACATCTGAAGCTTCTTTGAATGTGTCGACAATCTGGGGCCAGTCAACAGCGTAATCGGACAGCATGCCGACTGATTGGGAGCCCTGTCCCGGGAAAACAACAGCAATGTTCATTGATGCACCCTGTGTGAATAATTAATTAGTATTTTTGTAAAGGCGTCTATTCTATCTCAAGCCCAGAACATCTTGCATGTCATAAAGGCCGGCATTTTGATTTTTTAACCAGATCGCGGCACGCACAGCGCCCTTGGCAAAGGTCATACGGCTGGATGCCTTGTGTGTGATCTCGACGCGTTCACCTTCAGCCGCAAACAGTACGGTGTGGTCACCGACGATATCGCCAGCACGAATTGTCTCAAAACCGATGGTTTTGCGGTCACGTTCACCGCTAATACCCTCACGGCCGTAGACAGCGCATTCATCAAGGTTGCGACCCAGTGCATCAGCGACCACTTCGCCCATACGCAGTGCGGTTCCTGATGGTGCATCAACCTTGTGACGGTGGTGGGCCTCTATGACCTCGATATCGACATCATCACCCAGGACACGGGCAGCCATATCGAGCAATTTGAAACAGAGATTCACACCTACGCTCATATTGGGCGCGAACACCACATTAATGCGTTTTGCGGCATCGCTGATATGCTGTTTCTGTTCATCGCTAAAGCCTGTAGTGCCTATGACAATACTCTTACCATGACTGATGCAGAAGGCCAGGTTATCCAGGGTTGCTTCAGGCGAGGAAAAATCGATGAGGACATCAAACTGATCGGTCACATCAGAGAGTTTATCAACCAGTTTTACGCCCAGTGCTCCGATACCGGCGAGATCACCTGCATCACTACCGATCAGGGAGTTGCCAGTGCGTTCGATAGCTGCGGATAATTGACATGCCTCGGCCTGTTCACAGGCCTGGATTAGAGCACGCCCCATGCGGCCAGCCGCACCCGTTACAGCAATATTGATCATGGCCTCTCCTTGCGAGGATAGATTTCTTGTTATGAGTTATCAGGATTTTACGTCATCGATAAATCGTCTGACACGATCAAGCCACGAGTCGCTTTGCGGACTGTGCTGCTTACCATCGCTACGAATCGATTCATCAAATTCACGTAATAATTCTTTTTGTCTGCTACTTAGTTTAACCGGAGTTTCTATCGAGACGCGACATAATAAATCACCGATTGCGCCACCACGAACCGGTTTGACACCCTTGCCTTTCATGCGGAACAGGTTACCCGACTGCGTCTCGGCTGGAATTTTCAGTTTGATGCGGCCGTTGAGTGTTGGTACTTCCAGCTCACCACCGAGTGCTGCGGTAGCAATGCTGATGGGCATTTCGCAGTACAGGTCATTGTCATCACGGGTAAATATTGGGTGCGGTTTGACATGAACCTGAACGTATAGATCGCCATTAGGCCCACCATTTTCACCGGCTTCACCTTCGCCTGCGAGGCGGATGCGATCACCGCTATCGACACCGGCAGGAATTTTTGCAGACAGCGTCTTGTGGTTCTGTACACGACCCTGACCGTGGCATTCTGGGCAGGGATCAGAAATGGTTTTG
>JAOUPA010000031.1 GCA_029880105.1 Gammaproteobacteria bacterium | reverse complement strand
GATATCAGGATCCTGTGTATACTGATAAGAAATAACGCCCACATCGTAACCGAGGCCACCCGCTTCACCGGCAAAGCCTGCATACAGATCTGTCTCAGTACCACCAACCAGAGAACCACTCCATAAACCCATGTACAGACCCGATGCATCAGACCAGTCGATACCACCAGATACTGATGCGGTATCAGTTGACTGGGTAACACCACGCCAGAGGTAGTTTGTTGTTGCTGCCACGTTTACAGATGCCTCTGCCAATACATTACCGCTAGTCAAAGCTGCTGCAATTGCGCTTACCATTAAAGTTTTTTTCATCATCGTTGTTCTCCACGTAAAAGAATTAAATTGCCTTAGTAAATCAATTGAAATTAATTCAACTCTGGCTTTGTTAATGCAGAGGCCGTGCCAAGAAATTTTTATTCAAAAAAAACAGGTGCTTATCTTCTCTTTTACACAAAAACACTTATTGTGATTTCTACCAGATGCACAAGCATGGTGCTTATAAATTGGCAATGCCTTATTGTTGTGCATCGTTTTGACGTAAAATGAAGCACGTGCTTAACAGGTAACTCGATATGGAAAACAAAAACACATTTGACGATCTGGCAAAAAAAATCACCGATCTTTTACCGGTAAATATTCAACTAATGCAGCAGGATCTCGAATCCAATATCAGGGCCCTGTTACAAAGCTCGCTATCCAGAATGAACCTGGTCAGCCGTGAAGAATTCGATGTGCAATCCGCATTACTGGCACGCACGCGGGAAAAGCTGGATCAGCTGGAAAAACAGCTGGCAGAGATGGAAAAGAAATAGACTACCTGGGTCTTAGAAAGATCAGATGAAAAACATCTCACAACAAAGAAAGCAGAGAAAATCTTCATACTGCTATCTTCAACATACTCCAGTATGGCAACGCGGGATATAGCCAAGTCTAAAGCATAGGTTAGTACGCTTCTCATAACCTCGCGTTTTCTGCTATTCTTTCCACTCATATCAGAGAGGAAAGGACGCCATGCAACTCGCCACCGTTTTTACCCGCGCACTAGTTGGTATTCAGGCACCAGAAGTCACTGTTGAAGTCCATATATCCAACGGACTGCCCGCGCTCTCGATTGTTGGCCTGCCTGAGGCGGCGGTCAGGGAAAGCAAGGACCGTGTCCGTGCCGCCATTATTAATTCCCACTTTGAATTCCCCACGCGCCGCATCACTGTCAACCTGGCCCCCGCTGATCTGCCTAAAGACGGCGGCCGCTATGATCTACCGATTGCGCTCGGCATCCTCGCTGCCTCTGGTCAGATCGATGACACGCTACTTGCCTCGCACGAATTTCACGGTGAGTTGGCCCTGTCCGGTGAACTACGCCCGGTACACGGCAGCCTGCCCTCGGCACTTGCGGCCGGAACAAGCAATCGGACGCTGGTGCTGCCTGCCGAATGCGCGGTCGAGGCTGCACTTGTTGAAACCACCGGTGTTAAGGCCGCCAAAGACCTGCTCAGTATTTGCCAATATCTGCGTCAGCAGGGTGAGCTCGCAACGCCCGATATCCATAACCTCGAGGCCGAGGCATTGAACGTTGCCGATATGGCAGATATTCGTGGTCAGCACCACGCCCGGCGCGCGCTCGAGATTGCCGCTGCGGGACGACATAACCTGATTATGGTCGGGCCGCCGGGTACGGGTAAATCGATGCTGGCCTCACGCCTGCCCGGTATTCTGCCGCCGCTCAGTGATGAACACGCACTGGAGAGTGCCTCGGTGCAGTCGATCAGTCATCAGGGTTTCAATATCCGCAACTGGAAGCAGCGCCCTTTCCGCAACCCGCATCATACAGCCTCTGGTGTCGCACTGGTCGGCGGTGGTTCGACCCCGTCACCGGGTGAAATCTCACTGGCCCATCACGGCGTGTTGTTTCTCGATGAACTCACGGAGTTCGATCGCCATGTGCTCGACGTGCTGCGCGAGCCACTGGAGACCGGCAATATCATTATCTCGCGTGCCGCAAGGCAGGCTGAGTTCCCTGCGCGCTTCCAGCTGGTCGCGGCAATGAACCCCTGCCCGCAGGGTTATAGCTGTGACGGCAAGTCATTGTGCCAGTGCAGCATCGAACAGCAGAAACGCCACCGCAGTAGTATCTCTGCACCGCTACTTGATCGCATTGATATTCATATAGAGGTACCGAGGCTGGATAAATCGGCACTTGACAGCAGTGCACCCAGGGGTGAGAGCAGTGCCCAGATTCGCGAGCGCGTGATTAAGGCCTACCAGCGCCAAGTGCAGCGCTGTGGCAAGAGCAATACCGAGCTGAACAATAAGGAGGTCGAGGCCTTCTGCCAGCTTGGCGACAAAGAGAAGCTGGTTCTCAATCAGGCCATGGACAAGCTCAAGCTCTCCGCCCGCGCCTATCACCGCATCTTAAAACTGGCCAGAACCATCGCAGATATCTCTGCAAGTGACAACATAGAAATGCCACACCTGGCTGAGGCCATCACCTATCGCAGCGTTGATCGCTTTCTTGAATAAGCCTCTCACAAGCCCGCCCAAGCCTGATAAACTACGCCCCTGACAAGGCGCCCGTAGCTCAGTTGGATAGAGTATTGGCCTCCGAAGCCAAAGGTCGCTGGTTCAAATCCAGTCGGGCGCGCCAATCAATATAAGCTGCTTCATGCAGCTTTTTTATTGTCGGCGATTAATGCTCAAACCAGATTAGACAACCCCTTTTTCAATTCCATTTGAGGCTGCCACTTCAGACAGGTCTTCGCCTTATCAATGGTGGCGTATGATTTTTTTATGTCGCCTTTACGCGCCTCTGCGTAATTGACCTTGAATTCGATGTTGTAAATTTCGCACAGAATTTTCAGCAGTTCATTCAATGTAATTTCTTTCCCGGTCGCAACATTAAAGAACTGACCGACACCCTCTTTTCCTGTGACTGCCTTCATGTTGGCCTCAACCACATCTTTGACATAAACGAAGTCACGTGTCTGTTCACCATCACCAAAGATGGTTGGCACCTGGTTATTTTTCAGCTTGTCGGTAAAAATTGAAATGACCCCTGAGTATGGTGATGAGGGATCCTGTCTTGAGCCATAGACATTAAAGTATCTCAGGCAAACGGTTTCCAGCCCGTATAACCTGGTATACATGCCGCAGGCACACTCCGATGCCAGCTTATCAACCGCATAGGGCGACAGGGTTACCGGGTTCATGGTTTCTATTTTGGGTAGTGTCGGCTCGTCACCATAGAGTGCCGCACTTGAGGCAAAGACAAATCGCTTCACGCCATTTTCTCTTGCTGCTTCGAGCAGGTGCAGCGTGCCGTGATAGTTAATCAAACTACTACCGACAGGATCATTCACTGTCCTTGGTACCGAGGCTACTGCTGCCTTATGAAACACCCAGTCTATACCAGTCATACATTGACTGACCGTATCATAATTACTGATATCACCCTCAACGACTGTTAATGCATCACTCTCCGGCAGATTGCTTCTATGTCCGGTAGAAAAATCATCGAGCACGATGACCTCGTGCCCATCGGCCAGTAATCGTTCCACAATATGCGAACCTATAAATCCCGCACCACCTGTCACTAATGCCTTCATTATTGCTTTTCCCTATATAAGATCATTATTTTTCAAATAAATCAGATGCCATAGCCATAGACAAAACTGAGGAAAATTGTCTTCTCAGTAAAATCGGCAGTGTCTATAGTGCTATCGTTTTTATATTTTTTAAATTCAAGAACACCGCGCAGTCTTCTAGAAAAATGATAATTGATATTTCCACCAACCCTAGACTGATCATCCATTCGGTCAATATTAAGTGATTCAACTTCACCATGTCGCATATTGATACCAGCTGTCATCAGATTGGCTATTGGGTAATTAAATTCTACGCCGAACTCATCTATATTCTGATCCATAAGTGCAACGCCAAAATCCTGGCGACGAATCTCAGCCCAGAATCTGGATCTTAGTCCTGAATTCATCGTTTGATATACAAGTGTAAAATTTCTTTTACGCATGTAATCCGACGAGGCCTGCTCATTTGAAAAATTACCATCGTCAGGATTTATCGATGAATTGAGCAGGCTATTATTGGTATCGGTTAAATTTGAAGCCACATATATCCGAAAAAATGTATCGCTGGTTATATTGTATAACCACTTTATATTACCACTGGCACCATATACGCTATTCATGCCCTCTCGATCAACGCGCGTTGTACCTGCATCGACACTAAAGTTATAAACGGCACTTGCTTTAGACAGCGTCAGGTAAATACTTCTAAATTCATTATTGATTAGTGCAGAATTTTCATATTCAATTTTATTTAATTCACCACGGAAGCCAATGTTTGCCCTTTCAGCAGGCTGATAGTTCCAGCTAACATCCAGCGCACCCTGTTTATTGTCTATGTCGTATGCGTCGTACCTATATTCCCGGTATTCTGGTTTCAGGCTTAGCCTCTGTCTGCCGGTTATCTGGTAATTAAACAGGGGTCCAAATGTCAGTACATTGGTATCCCTGATGTTGTCGGGTGTTTCCGGAATAAGTGAATTGATTATCTGCTGCGTATAAAAATCTTTCAGAATCCAGGTTAGCTGGTCTTTTATTATCACCCAATTCGCCACCGCATTCAGGGCAAAATCATCATATTCCTTACCTTCGTAGATACCACTCAAGTATTCTTTTTTCTTTACCGATGCGTCAGCATCTAACTGGAATGATTTGCCGTCTCCGTCAACACTCACTGCCAGACCGGTAGTCCTGATCAGGTCTTCCTGTTCCTGTCCTGCCATCGTTCTTGTATTGGTCTGCATGGCAAGACTGGCCTGCGGTTTGATTTCTACTGCAGCCGCAGTAAGGCTGGTGACGAATATTCCAGCAGCAATAACCAGGCTGTAATTACTTATCCCGAAATTGAACACCGCTTATCTCTCATTGCTCCTGCTATCAGATTCAGGTTCAGAACCAGCGCTCGGGTACAGTAATAATGTCGCCTGGCATTAGAATGACATTTGTTGTCATATCTCCATCTTTCATGATGTCATCCAGGCGTACATCATAGGCCTTTGTCCTGTTATCTACACGCCTGTGTAATTTTGTATTATTACTGTCTGCATATGGATCGGGGCCACCTGCCTCTAACACGGCATCAAGCACGGTCATACCTTGATGGTAATTTATCGACAAGCTGTTATTGACTGAGCCAGTTACACGAATACGTGACAGAAAGGCATGTCCCTGAAGGTTGGTCAGGACAATAGTTACATTCGGATATTTAATGTATGCTGACATTTCTTTTTCAATAATCTTGGATAGCTCTTCGGGGGTCTTACCCACAGCCATAACATCGCCAACCAGCGGCACAGATATTTTTCCGTCGGGCCTGATAGGTTCTGCCACCGAAAGCTCTGGATTTTTCCAGACAGTGATTTGTAGCTGATCGCCTACTGCCATTTTATATGAGCCCACCAGTACCATTGGCCCTCCGGCCCCACTTTCTTCAGGTACGATGGGTTTTAGCGACATACAGCTGGTTAGCCCGAACCATAAAGGTAACAAAACAGCTGCAAGAATCTGATGATATTTCATTTTTAACTATCCTTAATTTCTTTCATTTAGCGACAAAATGTTAGCACAGTTATGCTACTTGTTTTAGCATTCAGCCCGAGATAATCATACCTATATGATCAATATCTCGCTGCTTTACCTGCGCATGTGTCGGTAAGGTAAGCAATCTCTCTGCAAATGATTTTGCCTCAGAAAAATTGCACTGCTGCTTAAGCATCTCAAGGCCGTCAATTTCGGGCAGGATGGCTGGATACATCCTGGAGACACCTAGTCCAATGCGACTGAGCTTTTCGTATAGTTCATCACGGGCATCTCGCCTTACCAGCAAGGGATAACGCAGCAGTCGCTGCTGTTCAGGAATTTTACACAGATGCGGTAAATCTGTTATTCCATATTTGTCCAGATCGCACTGCGCCAGTATCTCTCGTAGTTTGTTCTGCACACCCACTGTATTCGACTGGTAGGCCTTTATATTTGTTGCCAGTCTCGACAACCTCTCCTTATCCATTGACGCTATCTCAGACAATGGGTGATAGCGTGTTTCACCCAGATGTAAAAAAGGCAGGCTCTGCGGCAACCAGTACAGCCGTGGATTAATCATCCCATTATACAGTTTAGCTTTTAGCCAGAATTGCACTGGTGCTAGCATATTACTTCTGGCGCGCATTTCACCTTCGGGCATCAGTCGGGTTAATTCACTGTAACTGGCCTTTTCTTTGTTACAAAGCACCGCACCACCACCGAGCAGGCTCACAGGTTTGCCACGGCCAAAACTGAGTATCACTAGATCACCCTGCCATACACAGACACCGCTGCTACCAGGAAATGCCTGTGCACTATCCTCAATCAATACTGCGCCAACTCGCTCAGCCAGAATTCTCAACTGTGATAGCCGCTCCGATATCCCGAACAGGTTTACACCAATAATGGCCACCGTCTGCTCACTGGTTTTTTCCGCCAGCTGTGCAAGGTTCATCCACGGGCAATCTGCTTCAAGGTCAACCAGTACCGGCTGCGCACCTGCAAAAACAGCCGCACTGATTAGATCGGGACAACCATAGGCAGGTAGGATGACTTCTGGTCGCCCAACATTTTTTAATTTGATGGCCGCAATAATCGCCGCAGCCAGCGCCGCTGTACCCGACGCATAGTAATGGGGTTGATATCGGCTATCTGTGAGCTGCAGCAGCATATCATCTGAACCAGCACTGGATAGATTAATTGGATTACCGACAGGAGGCAGTTGATAAAACATCTGACGCTGCGCCTACCGCTGTGAGGGCGTCCACACCGTCATGCGCCTGCCCGCCAGAAACATCAACGTGGCCTGTGCCAGAGCCAGGTTGGTCTGCACAAAAAAGAAGATAATCCTAACAGCAATATTTGCACGGGCGTTTGGTGACAGCCAGCCCACTATTGCCAGCGCATAAAAAAATAGCTGTGCAGCCAGTGCCAGCATATAGACCACACCCTGACCTTGCTGAATAAGGGTAATAATCGCGAAGGCAAGCATAAACCAGGGCACACCCCAGCGCATGATCTTGTGGCTCCATACCTGGAAGGCAAACATGCCCATCGCCAGTGGATTTAACACTTCCGGATGGCGCGAGATGGCGGTAACGCCACGGATGACCGTGCGCATTTTACGTCGGTACTCCAAATCTGGATCCTTCACGTCCTTGTATACACCCAGTACATCGGGGCAGGTTATCGCCACCATTCCCTGCTTTGCACAATTGAGCCCGGTATTAAAATCGCTAGGTGAATAGATATCCCAGTGCCCACATACTTCGCGTCTTGCAGCAAAAAAAGAACCGCTCAGGCCAACTAGTCCAGCCCGCTCTGACTCCAGGCGGCGTAGCCACATTTCATATTTGACATAGGCGCCCTCTCCAACCACCATCCCATCGTTGCTAATGAACTTGTCTTCACTGGATACCGCACCTATTCGATTATCCGCAAAATAATTTGCCAACAGACGAAATGCCTCTGCTGGTATCTTCGTCGCCACATCCGAGAACACCAGAATATCGCCAGTTGATGCCTTAATGGCACATAGCTGGGCATATTCCTTGCCTTTGCGCTCATCGGCACGAACCAGTCGAATACCTTTATCTGCGTACGACTCTACAATGCTGTCAGTGGCATCAGTTGAATAGTCCGATGCTACAATTACTTCAAGCAACTGTAATGGATAATCTATTTGCAGGCTGTTTTCCAGTTTATCCTGAATGCGTGCCTCTTCATTATGTGCGGTGATAATCAGGCTTAAGCGAGGCAGGTTATTATCGTCTATAATTTCGACAGGTTTTATGGGTCGCGCAGGTATCAGCTTCAGTACCAGGGGATATAAAAAATAGCTGTAGCCACAAAGCAGGGCGGTGAAATAAAACAGGAAGTCCATATTCGTTTATATTAGTTTTTCAGGATGCCTACATTAGCATATTTGCCTGCATGAATGCTCTACCGGGAAAAGTACTAAGATGAAAGTGCTACATATAGCCTCGGGTGACCTCTGGGCCGGTGCCGAAGTTCAGCTCTTCACCTTAGCCAGCGCGCTCAACAGTATGTCAGATGTAGACGTTGAGGTTGTGTTGTTAAACCATGGTCGGCTGGAAGAGGAGCTGCGTATAGCCGGTATCGAGGTATCGGTCATCGACGAGAGTCAGTTTAACGGTTTTAAGATACTAGCCCAGCTGATCAAGCTTATCCGTAAGTTAAAGCCCGATGTCATTCATACTCACCGCAACAAGGAAAACATCTTAGGCAGCATCGCGGCACTATTGAGTGGCAATATTCCCACCATGAGAACAGCGCATGGTGCCCCCGAGCACAGTCCTTCCTGGTATCACATTCCCAAACGTATAATTCTACTTCTGGACTGGTTTTGTGGCCGGTTTTTACAAAAGCTTATCGTCGCTATTTCAGAAGATCTGGCGGGAATACTGGCTAAATACTACCCACAAGCAAAAATACATGTGATTCAGAACGGTATTGATAGTGATCAGGTTAGACTATCAGCGGCGGAACAGCCAAAAAAAGTAAATGCAAAATCAGACAAATACAAAATAGGTATTATAGGCAGGCTGGTGCCGGTTAAGCGAGTTGACCTGTTCATACGCACCGCACACAAGTTGCTGGAAGATAATCCCGAGCTGAACATGAGTTTTCACATTTATGGCGATGGCCCCTTGCGCGATCAGCTGGAGATAGTGAATCAACAATATAAAACACATACACAGATCCACTTCGAAGGGCACTGCCATTCTATACTGGCCGAACTACAGAATCTTGATACCTTACTAATGACATCAGACCACGAAGGCATGCCAATGACACTGCTTGAAGCTATGGTGCTTCAAACACCAATAGTTGCACATGCGGTAGGCGGAATTCCTGTGTTACTGGATCACGGAAAGTGTGGACTGCTGGTTGAGAACCACAGTCCCGAAGGATATGCGCAGGCGATTATTAAGCTCACCAATGAGCCAGAGTTCAGAAGTAAAATGTCCAATGATGCATTGGCACGTGTTATAGATCAATATTCATCCGAACAAAATGCTCATGCCTATCGTAATCAATACATGGGCCTGGCATCTGTATAGTGGACGATGCCTGATAAAAATCGTTTCAGGAAATTACATCCAGAATTATTGATTCAAACTGTTCTGTGTATTTGGCCATGTTGTATTCTTCTCTTGATTTCTGACTTGCATTCCTGGCTAGGCTCTCTGCCAAATTTTTATCATTCGCCAATGATTTAATGGCATTAGAAAGCTGGTTGACATCTTCCGGGTCAACAAACATTAGTTCTTTGCCATCAGTAAAGTATTCTTCGAGCACTGGTGTTCGAGAGACGACAGTAGGAACACCGAGCGCAGTAGCTTCTAACACACCGCGAATACCTGTCGGGTAATCAAGCTCTTTTTGTAGGGGGACTACAGCACACAGGCAATTAGAGTACAGGTGAAATAACTCATCGTAAGGAATGCGCTGCAGAACTTCTATCTTATTATTATTCAGGATCTCTTCATCCAGCAGGTAAGGTAGCGTGATCAGCTTACAGCTGATGCCTATTTTTTCAACGGCTCTGGATAAACATGTATAGTCACGCCCCGGATCCCTGCCGACAGCAATGACGTATTGCTCTTTATTATGTTTGTATGATTGTTTTGGGTAAAAAGAAACATCGCTACAGTAATCCATCGTGTAAATGCTGCCGCTCTTAAGTTTAAATATTTTTTCCCAGCCCCTTGCTTGGTAAGGAGAATAACAGATAACGCTTGAAGCGAGTTTAAAATTTATATATGTATATACCCACTTCCACGGCTTTGGTTTGCGATACATTACATCTTTATAGATTATTTTTTTTCCAAGTAATCGGCAGACAATTGACGTCATTAAAGAAAACTTACTTTTTACGATGATACAGTCACTGTTATAAATTCGAAGGATGGTGGCGATGTTAATCAGGTTAAACCTAGTGTTAAATTTTCCAAATAGTCCTACGTGCCTATGATCAGAAATCTCTACTTCCCATCCTTTATCCATTAGATCTGTCGCACCAAACAGAGCCTCTGATGGTATCTCTTTATCTCTTATACGCTTAACTTTAGGTAAAGCCTGTCGAGAAAACAGGAAAAGTAACTTTTTATTTTTTTCATATTTTACTTCTGTCATGACTTTTAGCCTTGAGATTTTATGATCATCTATGCTGGTCTTAATGCGCATGCTTTCGATATGTTAGTGATGGGCATATAGATATCTGCTAGCGAGACCTGTATTGTTATCCTTTGACAATTGTAGACTCCATGGCTTCGCTTTCTACACCTCTCTTCTCAAGTGCATCAAGCAGGAATGCCTTAGAGCTCTGCCTAAACGCCTGAAGTCTGGCTTCAACGTCCTCCCAGTTGATCTCGGCCTCCATCCAGCGTTTTATATCCGAAGCTGAAGCCCCCTGCCATTCGTCTGCGGTGACCGTGCGGTTATCGAGTCCCAGAGTTCCCAATGTCGAGGAAAAACGGCAATTTTCCGACGCAGTACGGCTGGTCTGATGGAAAACCAAGAAGGGTTTACGCATGAGCACCGCGAACAGGGCTCCATGAAATGAATTCGTCACTACGCACTCTGCCTTGTCGAAGGCATTGATCCAGGCTGCCGGTGATGGTGTGAAGACGTAGCGATCAGGGATGATCAGTTCGGTGCCCTGTAGAGGAACGACCTTCAACTCAAATGCTTTCAAACCGGCAAAGTCCTTAATAGCTCTCCATGGAATCTGTGAGACTTTTCTGACGTTTACAAAGTATCCAAGCATCACCGGATACGGGAAAGATGCGTCACTTTTATCGTCCCTGACTAATTTCAGGTAGTCATCTCTAGTCAACAATAGAGTGGGATCCGCCGCATAAACAGCATCGGCATATCCAAGGCGTGCGCAGGCATCTACTCCTTCGACCTCCCTCACGGATACAGCCTGAAAACGTTTGATTTCTACGGCCGCCTGGCTATACCACTCATCTGAAAGTGCTGGCCACGGCGCACTTACCGCATAGGCAATCCGAGATACTTGCGGTGGGCCGAAGGCGAGGAAATTCAACGGCGTGACTGTTCGCCATATCTGGTCACTTCCAACGATATACGCGTCTGCAGGAGGATGGTTCTCGAATAATTCTTCTATCGTTAGCTCTTCACTTGTATGTGGCACCCATTTTTTCATAAATGCTGCAAAGTCCCGTGGGTGGTCGCGGTTGAACTTTTGCATTTTAGAACTCTTTGGTTTTCCATAGAGCACCCACAGCAACCACTGAACCAAAATTTTGGGTGACCTTAAGATTTCCCCGGCACTGTATTCGTCGGGCATTTTCTGACTAGAAGTTGGTCTATTCCGAATCCAGTAAGTCTCGTGCCCGAGACTTTGCAGGTATGACTGAAGTGAATAATTTTGAAGCAGGGTACCATAATTATCCCATAATCGAAGCCACCCATACATTGATACGATACCAATCTTCATATCCTTTTTTTCCTTCTGGTGGGACGTGTTATTAACCTCCCTCTTTGATTCTAAAATTTAAAGTTCTAAATGATGAAAAATTGTAACACAAGACATTTTTCTATGTGATCCGAAAAAGAAAATTATTGTTGATTATATTGGACACCTTGAAACTTTAAATGATGATTTTGGCATACCCCTTCAGCCATCAAATAAACCTGCTAATGTTGTTTCTACAAACGTTCCCTTCGAAATCTTTTTCTCACACTATCCAACAACTCATTAAACCGCTCTCGCTGCTCCCTGTCTCTAATCAAAATAACTATCAGCAGTAGCGAGATAACGCTACTTACTAGAATTTTTACCAGCACATCTACCCAGAGAGTCTCATTTGCAAATTCAACAATTGATAACCAACAGCCTACTGCCGCTATCAATATCATCATCGCCAGTGGCTTCAGCGATATCCCAGGATCATGGTATTTCTTTGAAGTCCAGTTACTCAGGTAAAAGTAACAGGCCTGTGCAATCATTATTGCCACGGCTGCTCCAACATAGCCATAAGCGGGTATAGCATATAGATACAGCGCAGTTATCAAAACGGCAATTAAATAGGCATTTCTACTAATCAGACCCGTCTTGCCCTTTAACAGGAAGCCAAAATTTGCAAACTCTACCAAGGCGGCAAACAGGGTGCCGAATACCAGGTAGGGTACAATCGTTATTGCCTCGTGGAATTCAGGCGCTGCCATAATACGAATGACCGGCCCTGAAAATATGCTGATACCCATCGCAACGATGACTAATATTGTACTGATAAAATAGAATACGCTACGAAATGACGCATCAGAATTTGGCTGATTATAAAGATTAAAGCGCTCAGTCTGCCAGTACTGATAAAACGGCTCCCAGCAAAGAACCATGAGTATGGCAGCAAACTTGGCGGCCAGTTCAAAGAAGCCAACATCATCTAGCGAACCCATCACCCTAATGAAGTACCTGTTTGATGACCAGATATATATACCAGCTAATCCGGAAATCCAAAGTGGCCAGGCAAATATAATCATCTTAATTACAATCTCATTTTTTATTCTGAAACCTGTGTAATAAATTGTATATACCGTTAATACCACTGAAAAAATAGTTGATGATACAGCTGCACTAATTGCCACACCGAGCACGCCCAGTTCAAGATAGACCACCAACCAGATATTCAGGCAGATCTGAACTAACAGCTTGCTGATATTTACACCTACAAATAGAAAAGGTTTTTGTCTTATTCTTATATAAACAAGCGCATAATGCTCGAGCGCTCCGGTTAATAGTGTTATTGCAAAAATTGCAACTACTACACCATACTCTACGGTACCAAATACCGCCGATGAAAAATTATCCTTAAAAAACACCAGCACCAATGTAGAAATAATACTAATCAATGCTGTTATTAACAGTGCGCTACTGACAACAGCGTTGGCATCACCATTATCTTTTTCCGCAGCATAATAAAACTTGGGTATTGCTACGGTTAATCGCGCACCAAACAGTCTCTCAATGATGACAAATGAAACATTCAATAGTGAGATGACGCCATAGTCAGCTGGCGTTAGAAATCTCGTGTAGATTGGCAACATAATAAAGCCGATTAGTTGCCGACTAATCGTGCCTATTGCATATATCGAGGTATGCTTTATTAACGTATTTGTACGTGACATATGCCTGTAATAAACCGTACGACCCAGTTATATTTATAAATTATTATTTTATTATCGACGCTACTGCTTCCAGCAGCTTTGTATGTGTATTAGCCAGCATATACTCATCTGCTATACGCTTTTTAGCCTGCTCACCCATTTCCCTTGCCAGCTCCGGTTGATCAAGCAATTGCTCTATCTTCTCTGCGGCATCTCTGACATCACCCTCTTTATAAATTAAGCCATCAGTGGCATCTAATGTAGCACCACACACCGAAGGATTATCTGGCACGATCACAGGCAATCCTGCCTGCATGTATTCTAATATTGACAGCGAGTAGCCCACCTCTCCATTTGATGGATGTATAGCCATATCACACGACAGCAGCAGTGGGTACACATTTTTTACATATCCAGCAAACGTTACCTTGTCTTCAATTTTTAGTTGAGCTGCCTTTTGCCTGAACGAATCGATGTCCGGGCCGTCACCACAAAACAGATAATGCAGATTATTGACCTTCCTATCTTTGATCAAAAACGCCAACACCTCTAATGCAAACTCAATACCTTTGTATTTGTTTGCCCGGCTTGTAGTTACCAGAATTTTTTTCTCTACTGGAATCTTATAACGTTCTTTAATATTTTCTGCCTGGCTATCCATTTGTTCAGCAACACCATTAGGCGCACTATAACATTTAGCTTCAGGCGCACAACCAATCTCAATATTTCTTTTACGGACATAATCTGTTGCACCAATGATGCCGTCAGCACTCATTCCGGGTAACTTATAGGCCAGCTTCTTCAGCAATCTCTTTACAACACCGGGACGGCTTCTCATGCCTGGCGCGTGGTTGTGTACAATAATATGTTTAGCGCCTGCTAACCGGTATATTATGTATCTCCAGTAATAACCAGGGTAGTCTGAAAGATAAATGGTCGTTACCTGATTGTCGGCAATATACCTGTACTGCTTTAACAATGATGTAATATCGCCCCGCTTAAAATCAATGGCATCAACTTTTATGGACGAAACTCTTATTTTCTTTGGAATATCGCTAATACTAGGGTAAACAAGATATGCTTCTTTGCCTGCCTGACACCAGTGCACAGCGAGCATTATCCAGAAGCCCTCCATTAACCTCCATGCGTAGCCTGTACTGGAATCCCAGTTGGCAACAAGCAATAGATTATTTTCTGACGTACGCATGACTGCCGTTATTCAACTCTACTAGTGTGATAAATCATATTGAATCCAAGTGCGTAGTACTGTGTGCTTTGTTGCTATAAAAGTGAATAGCCGATTTCCTTCATTAATGCGATATCAATCTGCCCATTAATATATGAAATGTCAGTTGCCGTCAGCTTCTCTCGCCATTTTTCATTGAGGTAATAATCCTTATAATCATCAAATTTCTTATTTCTATCCGCTGATTTTGCACCGTGGTTAAGCAGGGCTATATTGCCACCCAGTTCCTGTCCTGACTTTAACGAAAAACCTTTTATAAATGCTTCTGGGTCTTCTAGCATATCCTCATATTTCAAGAATATTGCCATTTGAGCTGAGTTTGACAAATCCAGGTACGCCCTATTCTTTATATTCCACATCTCAGCAGGCATTACCGACTTAGCTTTAATGTTGTCGCATCGCATCAGCGGCCACGTCGAGCGGATAAACTCAGAGAATGGCAGGTCAGCTACCTGACTGTTGTGATAGGGGCGCTTATGCAATGATAACAGCCATGAATAGGGATTTTTTGTAACACAAATAAAAAAGCTGGATGCGACCTCCTGCTCTGTCAATTTTGGCACGGAATGCTTCCAGCCCATGTTTCTCCACCGCGTTAGTAGGGTATAGGTATTCATCGACAAACTGCCGAGCCCGAACCTTTTCTCCCATTTATAGGATGGGCCATCCGACAATATCCTTACATCAAAATTATTCTCAACCAGCTTACTGATATAGTTAGTCCCAGTATTGCGCTCGCCAAAAACTTTTACCTTCAGTGTCATTTACCTGTCCCTTTCAAACATGGTCTTAAATTCAGCAATTATATTTTCAGCGGCTTTTATAGCATTTTCCTTAAAATTTCGAATATCTATTAAAAGCTGTTCATGTCCATCTCTAACCTTTCGTATCGACTCAGCAATACTGTCTGCTGTATTCTCTGCATAAACAGCGCCTAGGCAAAAATATTTTTTTAGTGCTTTGGTACTGGACAGGATTAATGGCTTCTCAACCGCGACACCTTCATAGGCACCGCAGACCAGGCAGTTCTCTCTCGATGTTAAAACCATGACGGCATCACATGTGCAAATCAGATCTTCATATTCCTCATTAGATATAAAGCCCGTCAGCACTACATTCTGTGGCATGGCCCTGCCCTCTACAACATGCCTGCCTTTGCTATTACCCGTCATGTATATTCGTACCGAATCTCCCAGCAACCCGGCAGCGGCAATGACCTCTCTATAAGGCTCATCATCTGCCCAGCTGCTCACGCAGACAACATCAAAACTGCCTTCATGCAACTCTGATTTTTTGGTACAGGCAATTTCTGGTATCGGATCCGGAATTGAGCAGGCCTTACCACCATTGTCTTCAACATACTGCTTTAGCTCATCATTGGTAACAATGACAACACTGGCGCTTTTGTTAATTCGCATCGCTATTTTGTTCAGCCAGCCTTTTGACCCCTCCAGAGGAAACAGGCCGGCATTATGCGCATCGATAATGACCTGATATCGCAATATACGGCTGATCAGCAAAACCAGCATGGTAAGCACAACGGATGGGTTTTGCACAAAGACAATCCCGGGCCGTGTTTTGTAGAGGAGCCTTGATGTTTTTATGATTAAAACAGGGTA
>JAOUPA010000132.1 GCA_029880105.1 Gammaproteobacteria bacterium | reverse complement strand
AAGTGGCCGTATTGGACAGGTACTGGGTTTCCATGGCCTTGAGCGTATTGAGACAGAAGAGGCGCAGGCAGGGAATATCGTCGCGATTACCGGTATTGACCCACTGTCCATCTCTGATACCGTTTGTGATCAAAACCACGTTGAAGCCCTGCCGCCAATGACGGTTGATGAGCCAACTATCAGTATGATGTTCCAGGCAAACTCCTCGCCATTTTCTGGCCAGGAAGGTAAATATGTCACCAGCCGGAATATCTGGGATCGCCTGCAGCAGGAACTAAAGCACAATGTCGCACTGCGTGTTGAGCAGGTTGAAGGGGATAAGTACAAAGTTTCTGGTCGTGGTGAATTGCACCTGTCGGTATTGATCGAGACCATGCGCCGTGAAAATTATGAGCTGGCCGTGGGTCGTCCCGAAGTTATTATTCGCGAAGAGAACGGGGTAAAGCTGGAGCCGTATGAGGAGTTAACCGCGGATGTCGAAATTGAACACCAGGGCGCTGTTATGGAGGCACTGGGTCTGCGTAAGGCAGAACTGAAAGATATGGTGCAGGATGGTAAGGGGCGTGTCCGTCTGGATTATATTATTCCTGCACGAGGCCTGATTGGTTTTAGAACTGAATACCTTTCAATGACACGTGGCACCGGCCTGTTGTACAGCGTGTTTGATCACTATGGACCTGCCCAGACTGATGCCATCGGTCAGCGCCTTAATGGTGTAATGATTTCAAACTCCAGGGGTAAGGCCGTGGCTTATTCGCTCTTCCCTCTGCAGGAGCGCGGTAAGTTATTAGTGGGTAATAATGAAGAAGTCTATGAAGGCCAGATTGTGGGTATTCATTCACGTGATAATGACCTTGTTGTGAACCCAATCAAGCCCAAGCCATTAACTAACGTACGTGCCTCGGGTACCGATGATGCCTTAACACTGTCACCGCATATTCGTTTCACGCTTGAGCAGGCGCTGGAATTTATCGATGACGATGAGCTTGTTGAGGTCACGCCATCGAGTGTTCGTATTCGTAAAAAGGTTCTGACCGAAAGCGAGCGTAAACGCGCCTCCAGAGGTCTGTAATTGCTTTGATGGGAACGAAAAAACCTGAAAAAGGCTTTTTCGTTTTCGTTGACGTTGTTTGACTTCGGTGTATAATGATTTGTGCTTGAAAGACAAGGCAGTATTTATGTTCAGTAATAAGAAGTTCCCTAAGTAGTACCTCTTCCTGATATTCATACGTTATACCAGCATTTCACAGCAATACCCCCAGAAATGGGATTTGTAAAAATTAATATAGGATAGAAATATGTCTACTACTACAGGAACTGTTAAGTTCTTCAACGATTCTAAAGGTTTTGGTTTTATCGAACAGGAAAGCGGCCCGGACGTTTTCGTTCACTTCAGCGCTATCCAGTCTGAAGGTTTTAAAACTCTGGCCGAAGGTCAAAAAGTTCAATTCACTGTTACTCAGGGTCAGAAAGGTCCTCAGGCAGAAAACGTTGTTGCGATCTAATTAGATCCAGTCAACCTGAATTAAGAGAAATGCCCGGTCAAGAACCGGGCATTTTTTGTTGCGGAATTAGATAAGGCGTTACAACTGCCTGAGTATATCGATGTCTTTTTGCACCAGAGATGCTGAGTTGTTGAACATGGCCTTTTCTTCAGAGTTCATATCCAGAATGATAATTTTTTCCATGCCGTTTTTACCGAGTACGGCAGGCACACCAATAGCCAGATCACTATGACCATACTCGCCTTCGAGTATGCATACCGTCGGTAAAATGCGTTTCCTGTCGTAAACAACAGCATCGACCATTTCAGCGACCGAGGCGGCTGGTGCGTCATAGGCGCTGCTATTTTGTCTGAGTGCGAGGATTTCGGCGCCACCATTGCGTGTGCGTTCAACGATGTCAGCCAGTTTGTCTTCCGGAATAAAGTTGGAAACAGGAATACCTGAGATAGTAGTGTAGCGAAGCATCGGCACCATGGTGTCACCATGGCCGCCGAGTACCAGTGCATTAATATCGAGGCTGGAATAACCCGTTTCCATCGCGATAAAGCTGGCCATGCGGCTGGAATCGAGTACACCGGCCTGCCCGAAAATGCGGTTGCGTGGCCAGCCGGTTTTGATCCAGGCGTTATAGGTAATGATATCGACCGGATTACTAACAAACAGCAACATGCTGTCAGGTGCGTATTTCATTGCTGCCTCGATAATGCCGTTGCTGATTGCGATATTGCTGGCCAGTAAATCAGAGCGTGACATACCGGGTTTGCGCGGTAGGCCCGCAGTGATAATGATGAGATCGGAGTCTGCTAGCAGGGCATAGTCGTTACCACCGTGCAGGCGGGTATCGTATTGGAATAACGGCGAGACCTCCTGAATATCCAGTGCAGAACCTTCAGCGGCACCCTTGTTGATGTCGATGAGCATAATTTCATGACACAGGTTTTTATAGGCAATGAACTGCGCGGTTGCTTCACCCACGCGGCCCGCACCGACGATGCTTATTTTATTCATCTATCGCTCCTGACTCTGTTCTGAAAAGTTTTAGCCTCCATTCTATTGTGGACTATACGGGCATAAAAAAACCACCCCGCCAGATTAATGGTATCGGGGTGGTTTTAAATGGTCGAAAGCCGAGTCTATTAGCCCGCTTCGGACTGTTTCTTCTGAGCGGGCAGTTTACATGCTACGCCAGTGGCTACCGCCGCTTTGGCTACTGCCTGTGGAATGGTATTGATCAGGCGAGGGTCAAAGGGTTTGGGGATGATGTAGTCCTTGCCAAAGACCATGGTGTCCAGTTTGTAGGCCTCCAGTACTTCTGCGGGCACTGGTTCACGCGCCAGGCTTGCCAGTGCATGTACTGCAGCGAGCTGCATTTCCTGATTAATACAGGTTGCACGGGCATCGAGTGCGCCACGGAAGATGTAAGGGAACCCGAGTACATTATTGACCTGATTGGGATAATCACTACGGCCAGTAGCCATAATCAGGTCATCACGGGTCATGTGTGCCAGTTCGGGTAGAATCTCAGGGTCGGGATTTGACAGCGCGAAGACGATGGGATTATCTGCCATGGTGGCCAGTACGTCCGAGCTCAACAGGTCAGGGCCGGAGACGCCAATAAAAACATCTGCACCGTTCATGGCATCGGCCAGTGTGCGCAGTTCGCTGTCTACGGCAAATTCCTGTTTGTATTCATTGAGGTCATCGCGGCCAGTGTGGATGACACCCTTGCGGTCGATCATAAACAGATTTTCAGATTTTGCCCCCAGTGCCTTGAGCAGCTTCATCGACGCAATGCCGGCAGCGCCTGCGCCCAGACAGACCACGCGCACGTCTTCGATCTTCTTGTGCTGTAGCTCCAGCGCATTAATCATGGCGGCGGAGATAATGATGGCGGTGCCGTGCTGGTCGTCGTGGAATACGGGGATATCGAGCTGTTCAACCAGTGCCCGCTCAATTTCAAAACAGGCGGGTGCAGCGATGTCTTCCAGGTTGATGCCTCCAAAGGTCGGTGCAATATTGCGCACGGTTCTGATGAAGTCTTCCGATGATTCAGCCTTTACCTCGATGTCGAAGACGTCGATATCGGCAAAAGCCTTGAACAACACACCCTTGCCTTCCATTACCGGCTTGCTGGCAGAGGGGCCGATATTGCCGAGACCCAGTACTGCTGTACCATCACTAATGACGGCAACCAGATTACCCTTTGAGGTATAGTTATAGACTTCGGATTCATCACGGGCGATGGCTCGGCAGGGCTCGGCCACACCCGGCGTGTAGGCCAGTGACAGATCTAACTGGGTCTTACAGGGTTTGGTGATGGCGGTGCCGATCTTCCCCGGTTTTGGCTGTGAGTGGTAGTCCAGGGCTTGTTGTTTGTATCGGTTAGGCATAGGTCTTCGTGGCCGGGAGGCAATGGTATAAAGTAAAATATTCTAACATTTCACTGCATTTTTTTCTGCCTCTATGGCAGAGGGGTGTTTAATTTCCATATAGAAACGATCACCCTGTCCGGGATTTCTTTTGGGCTGTAGCCAGCCACGGACGACAACGACCTGATCGATCAGTGCTTGCAGATGTTCCATATCAAACAGGGGTTTGTTCTTCAGGGCGATGCGCAGGCTGAGGCCGTGCTCAAGTTCCAGCCAGAGGTCCTTGCTGGAGGGGTGGATGTTTTTCAGTGTGCCACGTACTACCCGGAAGCCATGGCCAGCATCATCCAGCTCGACGATATTCGGTATTTTTCCTGACCAGAGGGCCATTTTTGAGCAGCGCGCCTGTCTTTCAGCCTGCTGGTAGCAGTCGCTATAGCGATCATTGGGCGGAATGGTGATGGCGCTGGCCAGGCCAGAGGCCAGTAATGTCGCCTGTACATTGGTGCCATCAGGCAGAAAAAGATGTGCCAGCATACGCTGGTGGTGGTCTTCAGCTTCCCTGCCAATTACCAGCCTGACGCGGTTGTCGTGTTTCGCCAGTAGGACCCTTAGCTGGTCGCGCGATGCATTGGCATAGGCCTCGGCCGGCTGCTCATGGTCGGCAACCTCGGGTGCATTGATGCCGATCAGGCGGATGCTGCGATTATCGTCCAGTTTGACGGTATCACCGTCGTGTACGTGCCTGACGGACACATCCTCATCATAGCGTTCGCTCGGGCACGTCCCTGCGGCGGCTAACATCGGCAGGAGTATCAGGCATAGCAAAAAAAAGCGCCCTACGGCGCTTTTCTTCGAGTTCAACACGATTAGCGGTGGATTATTTCTTGCCACCGAAACGCTTGTTGAATTTTTCGATCTGGCCTGCAGAGTCGAGTACTTTCTGTTTGCCGGTGTAGAACGGATGGCACTCAGAACAGACATCGATCAACATGGCGTCTTTGCCATAGGTTGAACCGGTGGTGAATGTGTTTCCGCAGCTACAGGTCACTTCAACGGCTTGGTAGGCTGGGTGTGTATCAGGTTTCATCTAAGCTTCCTCTTGGAACGCCATCAGTAAAAGGCGTTGAATTGTACTCGTATCGGCCGGAACAGGCAAGCACATAGCTACAAATTGGCTGTGAATTATCGACATTATGCGACATAATGCGGGTCATGTATTGTTGCCATAAATGATTTAAATAATAACAAATATGAAGTCGACGATTGTTTCTATGAGTATCGTACTGATTGTACTGATGATCATACCTGTATTTATGTTCGGTGAAGATAACCTGCTGGAGAGGTTCGGCTTTGGATC
>JAOUPA010000173.1 GCA_029880105.1 Gammaproteobacteria bacterium | reverse complement strand
ACTCAAACAGCGCCCATGCAGCCGGATATAAAAGTACCAGTTTGAACTTCATATCCACATGACAGAATCGATTAACAATATAACCGGCCAGCGCGGTATAAATGGACAGATAAGACGCCAGTAAAAAAATCAGCACTACTGCGAATGAGGTCGGGCTACCGCCATGATGGTGCAGGCTGAAATAAATCCAGCTGACGCCCGCGCATTGCATACCAACACCGAACAACCAGCCATAAAGAAAAGTCTTTTTAGGCCCTGACTGAGACCAGAGGTAAAACAGAAATGCGATCAGCGGATAGATCAACCAGGGCTGATTAAAAGGCGCAAAAGAAAAAACCGTGAGTGCACCTGCGATCAAACTCAGCAACGAGATAAAACGTGTTTTAGACAAAAACTTTTTAACAGTAGCCTTTGCCTTTGCGTGTTTGTGTTTAGTCACCGTTTTTAATAACCCAGTTCAGCCAGTGTTTTATTGCTGTGCAGTATCGACGTTCGACACAGAACCGGGCAACAGGGTAACCTGCATATTATTGATGCGGCGTGAATTGGCGCTGATCACCTTGAACTGGAAGTGATCGATAATAACCTCTTCACCACGTTCCGGAAGATGACCAATGGCATTCGTCACCAGGCCCGCCATGGTATCGAACTGTTCATCACTGAAGTTAGATTCAAAGAAATCATTAAAATCGGTAATTGGCGTCAGGCCACGTACATTGTAGCGACGATAACCATGACGCTGGATATTGCTTTCATCCATATCATCGTGTTCATCATCAATCTCGCCAACAATCTCTTCGAGTACATCCTCAATGGTCACCAGCCCCGAAACACCACCGTACTCATCGATCACGATCGCCATATGGTTTCGACTGCTCCTGAAATCTTTCAGCAGCACATTCAGGCGCTTACTCTCTGGCACAAAAACGGCCGGACGTAAAATATCCTTGAGCTCAAATTCGGCACGGCTTTTTTCATCACTATAACGCGACAGATCCTTGGCCAGGAGAATACCGACAATTTTATCCAGGTGCTCATCTGCAACTGGAAAACGAGAATGCCCTGATTCCGCAATCACCGGCAACATATCCGCAACACTCATATCATCGTGCAGGGCTACAACGTGTGCACGCGGCACCATGATATCTCTGACCCGCATTTCCGAAACCTGGAATACGCCCTCGATCATCGCCAGCGCTTCGGCATCGATTACACCTTTTTTATTGGCCTCCTGCAATTTATTCAGAATGCTGGCACGTTCATCCTTATCGGCACTAAATCGTCCAATGAGATTGCTGATCCACGATCGACTGTTCGGAGGTTTATTCATAGATTTATATAATATTGTTTGTGATTATTTATAGGGGTTTTCAAATCCGAGACGCTGCATTATTTCAATTTCATGCGCTTCCATTGCTTCGGCTTCATCGTCTTCGATATGATCATAACCCTGCAGATGCAACATACCGTGCACGATCATATGCGCCCAGTGCGCCTCAACACTCTTGCCCTGCTCTTTCGCCTCGGCCTCGATAACGGTATCACACAAGGCCAGGTCGCCGAGAATATTTATACCTATCTCATCAGGCACATCCATAGGAAACGACAGCACATTGGTTGGCTTATCCTTGCCCCGATAGGTTTTATTCAGCGCCTGCATTTCATCGCTGCCGACTACCTGTAGGCTGACAACCGCATCATCACTGCCGGGATAACTTGCCTGCGCCCAGCGTTGTATCTGCTCATCGGAAGGCAGGTTTGCTTCACTGACACCTTCCGAAATAGACAATTCGATTTCAATCGCCATGAATTACGGCTGATCCTCGCGCTCGTAGGCCTGCACAATTTTCTTGACCAGTGGATGGCGCACCACATCCTGCGCATCAAAAAGAGTAATACCAATGCCTTCGATATTTTCGAGGATATGCATAGCATGGCGCAGACCAGAAACTTTATCGTGCGGCAGATCAACCTGGGTGACATCGCCGGTGACCACTGCCTTGGAACCAAAACCGATACGCGTCAAAAACATTTTCATCTGGTCAATGGTGGTGTTCTGTGCCTCATCGAGAATAATAAAGGCATCATTCAAGGTGCGGCCGCGCATATAAGCCAGTGGCGCAATTTCAATGACATTTCTCTCGATCAGCTTGGCCACTTTTTCCGCACCCATCATTTCGTACAGCGCGTCGTACATTGGCCGTAAGTAAGGATCAATTTTCTGCGACAGGTCACCGGGCAGAAAACCCAGACGCTCACCCGCTTCAACAGCAGGACGAACCAGCACCAGGCGATCAACTTCATCATTGACCAGCGCATCCACCGCGCAGGCCACCGCCAGATAAGTTTTGCCGGTACCCGCAGGACCAACACCCAGGGCCAGGTCGTTATTTTTTATTCTTTCGAGATACTGTTTCTGATGCAGGCCACGACCCCGGATCGGGCCTTTACGTGTTTTCAACTGCCATTGAGGTGACTCACCTTTAACGTCTTCTGTCACTTGATCCTCATTCGATTCGTTCAAATAGAGCTGCACCACATTCGGTTCCAGCACTTCATTATCGGTAATGCTATACAGCTTTTTTATCGCCATCATCGCGGCCTGAGAATGACCACTTTCACCACTGATGTGAAAACGATTGCTACTGCAATCAATGGCGACACCAAAAAATTTCTCAAGCTGTTTTATGTGCTGATTAAACTGCCCGCATAAATTCGCCAGCCGTTTATTATCCACCGGCGATAAATCAAACTTTAAAGATTCACTCATGCGAGTTTTTTCACATCCCCGTTTTCGGCCTTATTTTCAGATAACGCCACAAACTCACCCTGCAGTGAATTCGCCCTCGCCTCGGTGATACGCACATCAACAAAATGGCCAATCAATTTTTCATCGCCACAGAAATTCACCACGCGATTATTTTCCGTACGTGCCGCTAGCTGGTCATCGCTCTTTTTGGAAATACCCTCGACCAGCACACGCTCAATGGTACCGACCATCGACTCACTGATCGCGGTTGCACTACGGTTGATTACATCCTGCAAAATCGCAAGGCGGTGCTTCTTCACTTCCAGTGGCACACCATCGTAAAGATCGGCCGCCGGCGTACCGGGGCGTGCACTGTAAATAAAACTGAACGACTGGTCGAAACCAACATCGTTGATCAGCTTCATCGTTGCCTCGAAGTCGACATCGGTTTCACCGGGGAAACCAATAATGAAGTCAGACGAGATAGAAATATCCGGGCGCACCTCGCGCAGACGTCGGATGATGTGCTTGTATTCGAGCGCAGTATGGCCGCGCTTCATTGCATGCAGCACCATATCCGAGCCACTCTGTACCGGCAGGTGCAGAAAGCTGACCAGCTCGGGCACCTCGGCATAGACCTTGATCAGGCTATCGGAGAACGCCATCGGGTGCGAGGTAGTAAAACGAATACGGTCAATGCCATCGATGGCAGCGACGTAGTGAATCAGCAAGGCCAGGTCGGCCTCTTCACCGTCATGCATGACGCCGTTATAGGCATTCACATTCTGGCCAAGCAGGTTGATCTCGCGCACACCCTGTTTTGCCAGACCTGAAACTTCGGCGAGCACGTCATCGAATGGACGGCTGACTTCCTCACCACGGGTATAAGGCACCACGCAGAACGTACAGTACTTGCTGCAACCCTCCATAATCGAGACAAACGCAGTCGGGCCCTCGGCGTGTGGCTCGGGCAGGTTATCGAACTTCTCAATCTCGGGGAAACTGATATCGACCACCGAGGCGTGATTATTCTGCACATCGCTGATCATCTGCGGCAGGCGGTGGATCGTCTGCGGGCCAAACACGACATCGACAAACGGTGCACGCCTCTGAATCTCGGCACCCTCCTGGCTGGCAACACAACCGCCGACACCAATTACCAGGTCAGGGCGGGTATTTTTCCAGTTTTTCCAGCGGCCGAGCAGGGAGAACACCTTCTCCTGCGCCTTTTCCCGAATCGAACAGGTATTCAGCAGCAGCACATCGGCTTCTTCTGGGTTATCGGTCAACTCGAGGTTATGGGATTCGGCAAGCACATCGGTCATTCGGGATGAATCGTATTCGTTCATCTGACAACCGAAGGTCTTGATATAGAGCTTGCGGGTCACGATATTGCGGAATCAGCCAGGGCGCTGATTGGGG
>JAOUPA010000131.1 GCA_029880105.1 Gammaproteobacteria bacterium | reverse complement strand
TCTTCGCTAATTCGGCATCAAGATTACCACCGAGCACAATATCAGTACCACGACCCGCCATATTAGTCGCAATTGTTACAGTACCTGGTCGACCCGCCTGTTCAATAATATGCGCCTCATTCTCATGCTGCTTGGCATTGAGCACATTGTGTTGAATTTTTTTATCCTTCAATCGTTTCGATAATAATTCAGATACCTCGATCGAAGCCGTGCCAACCAGTACTGGCTGCTGACGTTTAACACAGTCCTGCACATCTTCGATGATGGCCTCGTATTTCTCATCCTTAGTTAGATAAACCAGGTCAGTGTTATCCTGACGAACCATTGGTTTGTTGGTAGGAATCACAATTACTTCAAGGTTATATATCTGCAGTAATTCTCCCGCCTCAGTATCAGCGGTACCCGTCATGCCTGATAGTTTGTTATACAGGCGAAAATAATTCTGGAAAGTAATTGATGCCAGTGTCTGGTTTTCGCTCTGAATCTTTACTCCTTCCTTCGCCTCAACGGCCTGATGCAGCCCTTCTGACCAGCGCCGACCAGGCATCGTCCTACCGGTAAATTCATCGACGATAACTACCTCACCGTTCTGAATGATGTAATGAACATCCTTCTGAAATAAAACGCTCGCCCGGAGCGCCGCATTGAGATAGTGAATAAGATTAATATTGTTTGTGCTGTACAGACTCTCACTGGCAGGAAGAATACCTTCTTCGACCAGAATTTGTTCGACGCGTTGATGCCCCTGCTCGGTGATATGGACTGATCGATTTTTTTCATCTACCGAAAAATCACCTTCTTCCGGTGCATCCTTTTCTTCTTTATGGGCACCGCGCTCCAGTTGCTTAACCACATCCTTAAATCTGATATGCAGATCACTGCTATCATTCACAGCACCCGAAATAATCAGTGGAGTTCTGGCTTCATCAATGAGAATTGAGTCCACCTCATCGACAATAGCAAAGTTCAATTCACGCTGAACTTTTTCTTCCAGAGTGAAAGCCATGTTATCCCTAAGATAATCAAAGCCAAACTCGTTGTTTGTGCCATAGGTGATATCTGCAGCATAAGCCTGCTTTTTCTCAGCAGCACTCATCCCTCCCACGCTGACACCAGTCGTCAACCCGAGAAATCCATATAAGCGTCCCATCCATTCTGCATCACGCCTTGCCAGGTAATCATTAACGGTGACCACATGCACACCCTTACCAGATAAGGCATTAAGATAGGCAGCTAGCGTTGCCACCAGTGTCTTACCTTCACCGGTACGCATTTCGGCAATTTTCCCACTGTGCAGAACCATACCACCGATCAACTGCACGTCAAAATGTCGCATATTGAGCACTCGTTTACCAGCTTCTCGTGCCGTCGCAAATGCCTCAGGCAGCAAATCATCCAGTGATTCACCCTGCTGATAACGTTCACGATATTCAATTGTTTTCGCCGCCAGCTGGTCATCACTCAGTGCTGCGATTTCTGCCTCAAGCTGATTAATTTTCTCAACAGTTTTACGATGCTGCCTGATAACTCGATCATTGCGACTACCGAATATTTTGCGAAATACTTGTTTTATCATCTGTGACAAATAACCTGTAGCAAAACACCGAGCCACCTGACCCAGTATTCAAATAAAATCAATGGCGTATTATGCCCGAGAACGAGTCTCTGGTCATGGGATTAGGTGATAATTTTGTTCAGCTACTGGATTGTACAAAACGGATAGGATCAACCTGTCGATCATTGAGCAGGACCTCGAAATGCACGTGAGGCCCTGTTGAACGTCCTGTCGAACCCATTAATGCAATGGCCTGACCTTTCTCAACCGTATCTCCCACTTTCACGAGAATATCTGAATTATGCCCATAGCGGGTGCTATAGCCATGACCGTGGTTAATTTCTACAAGACTGCCGTAACCATATCTTGGGCCAGCCCAAGTTACTATCCCGCTGGACACAGCAATAACCTCGCTTCCCTCTCTACCGGCAAAATCCATACCTTTATGCATTTCCAGTTTTCCGGTAAATGGATCTGTTCGCTTACCAAAATAAGACGATGTCCATCCACTGTTAACAGGTCTGCCTGTGGGCCTAGATTCCTGTTTGATCTGCTTACTCATCAGCACATCTTCAAGTATTGATAGCTGCTGTTCACGACTATCCAACTGATCGTTCAACTCACCTAATACATCTTTAAATTCTGCAGAAACCACGCTTTCTGATTCATGGGGACCACCAAGAGCAGGTGCATGTGAAAAATTAAATTCTTTAGAATCCAGCTTAGAGATCGTCACCAGACGTTCCCCCAGAGCGTCAAGACGTGTGACATGCGCCTGCATCAGACCCAAACGGGCAGCCAGGGCATCAAGCTCTGACTGGGCATTCACACGCGCTTTATTGATCATCTCTTTTTGCTGTGCCAGCTCTTTTTCAACATCAGCCAGCTGGCTTAACTGACCGGAACTGGTACCCCACCAGTAACCAGACACCGCCATTAGCCCCATAAAACTGGACAAAAGAACCCCCGAAACCGTTAGCCCCATCTGCCAACGTACTGGTTTTCCACGATATTTTCCAACAAAAATAATGTTCATATAATAATTTTATCAACCATATCCAATACAAGCATAGCCTATTTGGTAATATATTCAGCATAATGAAACATATAGACCAGCAATTAAATCACGGCCTTGTATCAAAAGCCCGGCATCTGGAGCAACTAACTGCCTTACTTGATACCCAATTACCCCGCGAAACCAGCGGACATTACCACGTTGCGGCCATAGATAATAGCACATTGACCATTGTTACAGACTCCCCCGTATGGACATCTCGGTTACGCCAGTTAGGACCTGACATCATCAAGATGATTACAGAACAGCGCGGAAAACAGATTCAGCACGTCAAAATTGTTAGCCGGCACGGCTCAATCAGGGCACCTTTGGAGCCATGCCCAACCGTAGACCGGGAATTAAGCGAGGCTGCAAGCCAGCAGCTGGTTCAGTCAGCTAAACACATCGAAGATGAAGCGCTCAGGCAAGTGCTTCTAAAATTATCCAAACGTGGTAAACGGGGAGACTAAAACGCCTGTAGGGGCTGAGTATAGGAAATCGGTGATGATGCATTCTCATCTTCAAATGTCACTTCTTCCCAGGCGGATTCATCGGCAATCAAAGCCTTCAGTAGTTTATTATTAAGCGCGTGGCCTGACCGATAGCCTGAAAAAGCACCTACCAGACTATGCCCCAATAGATAGAGATCACCAATTGCATCAAGAATTTTATGTTTAACGAATTCATCTTCGTAACGTAAGCCATCTTCATTAAGCACACGATATTCATCAACAACAATGGCATTGTCGATACTGCCCCCAAGAACCAGGTTTTGCGCTCTGAGACGCTCAATATCATTCATAAAGCCAAAAGTACGGGCACGACTCACTTCCTTAACAAACGAGGTGGTCGAAAAATCAATTTCTGCCTTACAGGGCATACCTTTAAATACAGGGTGATCAAAATCGATCGAAAATCCTACCTTGAAGCCTTCAAATGGGTCAAAACGTGCCCACTTGTCTTCTTCTTCAACCAGAATTGGTTTTTTGATACGGATAAAACGCTTGGGCGCATCCTGCTCAGCAATGCCTGCAGACTGAATCAAAAAAACAAATGGCCCTGAACTACCATCCATAATAGGTACTTCGCCCGTGCTGACATCGACATAGGCATTATCAATACCAAGCCCAGCCATCGCCGACAACAGGTGTTCCACAGTCGATATACGAACACCATTTTGTTCCAGCGTCGTTGATAAGGTAGTCGGCCCCACATTCTCTGCCGTCGCCTGAATTTCAACAGGCTCACTAAGATCAACGCGTCGGAATACGACACCTGTATCAGGCTGTGCAGGGCGAAGCGTCAAATAGACTTTTTCGCCTGAGTGCAGACCCACGCCAGTTGCACGAATTACATTTTTTAGTGTTCTTTGCCTAATCAACTTTTTAATCCCAAGATATCAAATGTCGCTCATTTCTTAGAGCCACGGAATGCAGCCGCCTATTTTCACATATCCAGCACAACATTTGGAGTACTTTTTCAAAATACAGCCATACTTAGGGCAAACACACCCAGCAACTCAACTACAATCATCACATCCTTTTGTTTTTATTATGATTAATCTGCCTGTCGACGAAGAAATGCCGGTATATCCAGCAAGCTTTCATCGTAGTCACCAGAAGCACTGGACCGTTGTTTTCGCTGTACTGCAGGCTTATCCAGCTGACCATAATCAACATCACCATGGTTGTTCCTTGGTACGACATTAATTTCAGGTTTTTTAGCCACCTGCGGCATACCCAGGCCCGTAGCGACCACAGTGACACGCAGTTCATCGCCCAGCGTATCATCAATGGCTGTACCCATTACAACCGTTGCGTCGTCAGAGGCAAATGAACTCACCACAGCACCGATATCCTGGAATTCGCCCAGTGTCATATTGGCACCGGTAACATTCACCAGAATACCCCTGGCACCAGAAAGATTGACATCTTCCAGCAACGGACTGGCAACAGCAGCCTGTGCCGCTTTCTCTGCACGATCATCACCAGCGGCCCTGCCCGAACCCATCATACCCATACCCATCTTCGACATCACCGTGCGAACATCCGCAAAGTCAACATTAATGACACCCGGATTGGTAATCAGTTCCGTAATGCCCTGCACCGCGCCACACAATACATCATTAGCACCATTAAAGGCATGCATCAGATCGAAATCACGACCATACACATCCAGCAATTTATCATTTGGAATAGTAATCAGTGAATCAACATTCTGCGTCAGCTCCTTAATACCGTGCATCGCAACCTTCATACGTGACGGACCTTCAAAAGAAAATGGTTTGGTGACAACACCAACAACTAGAATGCCCATCTCACGAGCCAGTTGCGCAACAATCGGCGCTGCACCCGTCCCTGTACCACCTCCCATGCCTGCCGTTACAAACAACATGTCGGTATTGGCAATCGATTCCTGAATCAGCTCACGATCTTCAAGTGCCGCCTGCTGACCAATTTCAGGTGTTGCACCAGCCCCCAAACCTTTGGTGATATTGCAACCAATCTGCAATGACTTAGCACCTGATATTTTTGTTAGTGCCTGGGCATCAGTATTGGCGCAAATAAAATCCACACCACTAATGCCACTAGCAACCATATGTTTAACAGCGTTACCGCCACCACCACCTACACCCATTACCTTGATGACGGCGTCCTGAGCAACT
>JAOUPA010000130.1 GCA_029880105.1 Gammaproteobacteria bacterium | reverse complement strand
CAGGTCCTAAGCTATTTATGTTCGATGATTTATGCATCCCGATAGTATAATATGCGCACCTTATCTTATTCGAACTTATTACGAACTTATCTTATGGCACGTACAGACTCCTTACCTGAAGCCCACGGCATCCAGAAAATCATCCGCAACCTGCGCTATCATGAAGCGTCCAGACAGTGGTTTGCCGTCTTATTTGTATTGCTGGTCAGCATTATGGGCGAACCGCAACCAATAATGCTGTATATAGGCACTGGCATCGCTGCAGTCGGCACACTCATCCGTTTGTGGGCCTCCGGTCACGTAATGAAGAATAAAGAGCTCGCTACTGATGGCCCCTATGCCTTTGTCAGGCATCCGCTGTACGTCGGTAATATCCTGCTGCTGGTTGGTTTTTCCATGGCCTCATCACTGTGGTGGTCATACCTTTTGATGGTTGCCCTGCTGCTGTTTTACTACCCACCGACCATTGCCTATGAAGATGCAAAACTGCATGACTTTTTTGGCGAATCCTGGGAGGCATGGAGCAAAACCACGCACGCATTGATTCCAACACTACCCAAGCGCACAACTGGCGGTGGTCAGAGCAGCTGGTCATTCAAGAAAAGCCTTGTGCAGAATGGCGAACCTATCATTGTTGCCTATCTAATTGGCTGCCTGTATTTGCTCTACAACAGCTAATACAAATCCAGATCAAGCATGCTCAAGGATCTTGATACTCCAGACCTGAAGAAATGGATTGAAGACAGCTTAGAGAGTGACACGAACACGCTGGCTTCAGGCTATCAGGGTAAAACCCTGCTCTATAACAATGACGAACAGAAGATCGTCATCAAAACGCCACACGGTCGTGGCCTGGTCAAATATCTACATATACGCATGCTGCGCCACGAAGCAAAGGCCTATCAGTTACTTGAACACATGGAAGGCATACCAAAGTGCTATGGATTAATCGACAATAAATACCTGGCTCTGGAACTTATCGAAGGCGATCCTATTCGCAACAAACGTCCTGTTAATAGTGAAAAATTTTATGCACAACTTTTCAGTGCAATTGAAAACATGCACCTGCTAGGAGTTGCGCATATGGACCTAAAGAAGAAAGACAATCTAATGGTGACCCACCACGATCAACCCTGCATACTGGATTTCGGTGCCTCCATTATAAAAAAACAGGGCTTCCACCCGATCAACCATTTTTTATACAGACTAGCCAGGCGCTATGATTACAATGCATGGATCAAGCATAAATACCATGACAACATGCGCAATATTAGTGACAAAGACAAAATTTATTTTCAGCGCACTTACTCAGAAAAAATCGCAAAAAAATTAAAAAACCTGCTTCGACTTTAGATGCCAGATTATTACAGGCTAGCAGCATATTTTTCAAAATCTTCACAGGCAAGAGGCCGACTAAAATAATACCCCTGAAAATGCTGACAACCTTTGTTAGTTAAGAAATTTAACTGCTCAACTGTCTCCACACCCTCAGCAATCACATCCAGCCCCAAATGCGATGCCATTGAAATAATCGTCTCGACGATCATGGCATCACTGGTGTCTTCCGCTATATCACGCACAAAAGACTGATCAATTTTTAGCTTATCCAGCGGTAGCTGTTTTAAATATGCCAATGAAGAGTAACCTGTACCGAAATCATCAATAGAGACACGCACATCATGCGCACGTAATAATTTAATCTTTTCTATTACGTCTGCCTGATTCTGCATTAAAAGACCTTCGGTAATTTCAAGCTCAATACATTCAGGCTCGACTTCAGCTTCTTTCAGGATAAGCAGTACTTGATCAACAAAATTCACCTGATGGAACTGCTGTGGGCTCACATTAATCGCCATTCTTAACATCTGCTTCTTACAGATATTCAATTTATGCCATAGACCAATCTGCCTGGCCGCCTCTTTCAATACCCAGCTGCCCACTTCAATAATTAAGCCTGTTTCTTCAGCAACCGAAATAAATTCACCTGGAGATATAGAGCCTCTAACCGGGTGATTCCAACGAATAAGAGCCTCTGCACCTACCAGCTTATTACCAAGATCAAGCTGCGGCTGATAATGAAGTACAAATTGATTATGAATCAACGCACTACGCAGGCCTTCACTAATTAACAACCGCCGATCAACTTCGGCCTGCATACTCGGCTCGTAAAAACTTACTGTATTGCGACCCTTTTCCTTTGCATTATATAAAGCGCTATCGGCATGCTTGAGCACATCATCAATACGCTCGCCGTAATCCGGGAATAGCGTAATACCAATACTGACATTGATATAACACTTATTACCAAACAGGTTATAAGTCTCAGAGAGACATTGACGAATTTTGTCGGCAACCAGTTGCGCCTCATAAGCTACTAATGTTTGGTCACGATCAAAACCAGGCAGAAGAATAACAAATTCATCACCGCCCAGGCGTGCCACTGTATCTTCATCACGGATCAACATTACCAGGCGATCGGATACCTGTCGCAACAACTCATCACCAACAGGGTGACCAAGCGAATCATTTAGATCCTTGAAGCGATCAAGGTCCAGTAATAATAACGCCCCCATTTTATTGTGCCGCAAACAGGAAGCGATGTTTTTCTGCAAACGATCCAGCAATAGACGACGGTTCGCCAACCCAGTTAAGTCATCGTGGTAGGCAAGGTACTCGATATGATCCTCAGCCTGTTTTCGTTGGGTTATATCCTGCGATGTCGCGACATAACGAACCACTTCTCCAAATTCATTCTTGACCGCTGTAATGGTTAGCCATTCTGCATATAGCGTCCCATCTTTACGCTTATTCCAGAGTTCACCCTGCCAGATCCCCGTCTCTCTGACAGAACCCCATAATTCCGCATAAAATTTGCCATCCTGCATACCGGATTTCAATAGTCGTGGGTTCTGCCCCAGCAGTTCATCCGCCCGATAACCCGTCATAGCTTCAATCGCAGGATTGACTTTGATAATAGTTCCATCTCTATCGGTAATTAAAATTCCCGCGTGCGTATCAAAGGCAGTTTCTGCCAGCTGCAATTCATCAAGCATACTGACTCGTTCAGTAATATCCTGAACCACACCCAACGAGCTAAGCGCTTGCCCCTGACTATCATAAGACGTTTTACATTGCTCATGCAGAATTCTGATAGTCCCATCTTTCAGAACAATGCGATGAACAACATCGTAATCATCTTTATTCGCTATGCATTTGGCAAAGGCAGTCTTAACACGCTCAACGTCATCTTTATGGACAACACTAAGGAACGACTCAAACGTAGGCTGATGACCATCTGGTTCATAACCAAAAATTCTGTAGGTTTCCTCAGACCATTCAAGCTCATGCGAAGTGTGATCGTATTCCCAGTAACCAAGCCGGGCAATATGTTGCGAAGCCATTAACAGGGTTTCATTTTTCCTGAGTTGCCTGTCTTTGGTAATTTCACTGGTCAAATCACGAATATAGGCATAAAAGCTCCAGTGACTTCCATCATGCACAGACCTCATAGACATTTCTATCGGGAACTTATGCCCATCCTTATGCAGGGCCAGGCTCTCTAAGTGTTTTTTTTCAACGGTTGTTACACCGCTCTCCCTGATTCTCTGCAGCCCCTGTTCATGTGCCTGACGAAACTCTGACGGAATAATCATTTCATGCAGTGGCTTGCCAATAATCTCAGAAAACTCCCAGCCAAACATTTCTTCCGCTGCCAGGCCCCACTCCAGCGCACACCCCTTTTCATCCATGACAATCATCGCATCCATTGAGTTATCAATGATATGCCTGAGGCGCTGTGAATATTCATCGATATCGCGCTGCATTTCGAGAGCCTCGGTAATATCCCGGAAAGCCAGCACAATGCCTTTTATCTCACCTGCTTCATCTTCAATCAAAGAATGTCTACTAACTACCTGGTAGTGTTCACCATAGCGAGACTCGAGTGAATATCGTGTCGTCGCCTTCAGGTCTTTTTGCTTATCCTTCAGTTTTATCAACAAATCAAAAGAGCCATCGACATGGCCATCTTTCAGCTTTATGATATCTGAGATAAGACGGCCTTTGGCCTCCTGCTGAGTCCAGTCGGTCAGGCGTTCAGCTTCGGGATTCATTCTGAGTATATAGCCATTTTTGTTTACCTCAAAAACAGCCTCACCCACTGAGCCCAGGGTCGCAATCAGATCTTTTTCATTTGATCTTAACCTTATATTTGAAAACCGTTGATACAGCAACAGCATAAAACCCAGATAAGCAATAATGGCATATCCAGAAATTTGCAGACTTCTGCTTGCATGCTGCCCTGTGTTGATCACCTGATGAACAGAATCCTCTGCATCTGACATCATAGCCATCATTTTCAGAAAGAATTTATCGCGTTTCTCCTGCGCAATGGACAAGAAATACACATCAGCCTCAGCCTGCGCCTCACGCCCTGCCTGATACATTAAATAATGATAATGTTGTTCAAGTCTAACCCAGTCTTTATAGACCAGTTCAAGCTCTTCAAGATTACGTGACTGAATCACCTCATCATTTTTAATTAACTTTAGCTCATCAATTTTGTTCAAAACTGGCTGAGTAACCATGCCTTCAGCGATAACATCGGCACCATCCTGATAGTTAGCAAAAATCTCCTTAGGACTCATTTTGAAATCCAGCACAGCAAAGCGGAGTGCAGCCAGCGACTGCTCAATCACCTGCGCCTGAACGCCCCTGCTCTTTTGCTGTGGCACTTCAAAAAGGAAAAGCGAGACAACCACCATCACTGGCAGCAATAGTATGACTGCGGAAAAATATGACCTGGTCAATTTATCCATCATGATCAAATAAAATATCCCTTCGCACTAACGGTTTTGTGTGCATGCAAAACAAAAGCACCACTATCACAACTAATATACCTAAAGAGTATAATGTTATTCTAGACAGTGTCTACTTTCATTTAAAATTGTTTAGTGTTTACTGTTTAGTGTTTAGTGCTTAGTGCGTACTGCAACTTTCATCACTAATCATCAGAATGATGATACATCAGGATATCATTTAAAAGAATTTTCTAATATTAAAATATTCATTATTAGTAATGCGCTACGTTGAAGTGAAATACATAATATCGATGAATAAAAATTCAGATAATTATGCAACGAAACAATCTGACCATAGCTTTAATCGGGCCCTGACCTGACTAAAGCTTTGCCTGTCGAGTGAATCCGGATACAGTCTTAGATACTGCCTCGAACCAGAATACTGATCCAGGAATACCAACTGGATAAAAAGAGTCGAGATATAACTACTACCCAACAACTGAAGATCGGTGTATTTATTTTTACCAATAGCAAGATCGACAAGGTTATCCGGTTTAAAGTGAATAC
>JAOUPA010000029.1 GCA_029880105.1 Gammaproteobacteria bacterium | reverse complement strand
AGTTGATGACGCGATCGAACAGCTGGAAATTCTCGCGGAAGAAACCGAGGAATGGGCAGACAGGGTAAGGGCCTATCTGGCGCAGGGGGAAATATACCGAAGCCACCAGCGCTATCAGGAGACCTTTGATATGTACACTCAGGCGCTGAGACAAAAACCCGAAGATATCAATTTGTTGTATGCGCGTGCACTGGTTGCTGAAAAAGTTGATCGTGTTGATATCGCTGAGTCAGATTTGCTCAAGGTGCTGTCGATAGACCCGGAAAATGCAGATGCACTCAATGCACTGGGTTATACCCTGGCAGACAAGACAAAACGTTATCAGGAGGCCAAAGAATATATTCAGAAGGCCATGAGCCTGTTACCCGATGATCCCGCTGTTATGGATAGCCTGGGCTGGGTGAGTTATCGACTCGGTGAAATGCAGGAGGCATTGAAGTGGCTGTCGCAGGCCTTTGCACGGGTGGTCGATCCAGAAATCGCAGCCCACTATGGAGAGGTGTTGTGGCAGACCAATCAGAAAGACAAGGCCAGGGCCATCTGGCAGAAGGGCCAGGAAGTTGATGCCCAGCACCCAGTCTTGCTTGAGACCATGAAAAGATTGCAGCCATGAACTGGCAGTATGCGACCGGTTTTAACAGCATGCGTGCTGTATTATTGATTACTCTTCTGACTTTACAGCAGGCCTGTAGTTATTTGCCGCGCCTGAGCCAGAAAATGCCGGAGAACTGGGCTCAGACAGTAGCCCAAAGACAGCAGATTTCATCATGGAAGGTGGTTGGTCGCCTGGGTATCCAGACCGAACACAATGGCGGTAGCCTCGATATTTTCTGGAGGCAGAATGCAGACGTCTACAAAATTCGCCTGGTGGCAGCCATGGGGCAGGGTACGACCCTGATTACCGGTAATACCCACGGCGTCACTCTGAGAACGGCTGAAGGTGTTACCTATGCTGAAAGTGCTGATGAGTTACTGGCTTCCAGTCTTGGGATTAATCTGCCGCTATCGGGCATGCACGACTGGTTGCGCGCTGTACCCGTGGCGGATCATCCCGTGCAGAAGCAGTTATGGGATAAGCAGGGGCAGTTGTATAAGCTGGTTCAGGATGGCTGGAATATTGAGATGTCAGACTACAGGCAAGTAGGTGAGCACTCCCTGCCACACGCCTTTTATATGAATCGCGATGATCAGCCAGAGCTGGAGATTCGTCTGTTAATTCGGGAATGGGTGCTGATGGACAAAGAGATCACATAATGACTTTGCCCTTAATCTGGCCGGCCCCGGCCAAGCTCAATCTTATGTTGCATATCACAGGCCGTCGACCCGACGGCTATCATGAATTGCAAACGGTTTTTCAATTTCTGGATTATGGTGATGAGCTGAGATTCGAGCCCCGGGCGGATAATGAGGTTCGACGTATTTCTGATGTTGCTGATGTGCCTCCAGGACAGGATCTGATGGTCAGGGCAGCCAGGGCGCTTCAACAGGCCGCAGGTTGCCAGCAAGGTGTTGATATCTATATTGATAAAAAACTGCCAATGGGTGGTGGACTGGGTGGTGGTAGCTCAGATGCTGCTACCACGCTGCATGCCCTCAATAAGATATGGGCCTGTAACCTGAGCGATGAAATGCTAGCGGATATTGGTTTGAAACTGGGGGCAGATGTACCTGTGTTTATCCACGGATTTTCAGCCTTTGCAGAAGGTATCGGTGAGCGACTGACACCGATTGAACTGGCCGAGCCCTGGTATCTGGTCATAACGCCCGATGTTCATGTCTCTACGGCTTCAATTTTCAATGATTTAGAATTGACACGGGATTGCCCAGCCATCAAAATATGCGGCCTCTCGGAATCGGTCTGGGATAATGTGTGTTTGCCGGTGGTGGTGAGGCATTATCCGGAAGTTGCCAGGGCGCTGGAAATGCTCGGTCGATATGCCGAGGCGCGGATGAGCGGTACGGGTGCATCGGTATTTGCTACCTTTGAGACCGAGGCCGAAGCGATACGGGTTCGTGATAGCTTGAGAAATTCGGGCGATGTCCTGATACCTGAGACGTGGAAAAATTTTATTGCCAGAGGTGTAAATAGGTCGCCCTTGCAAGTGCAGTTGAGTAACTATTAGTCGATGGACTTGAGTGATAGGACGGCTGTGGAAGTTTATTGGGCCGTCGCCAAGCGGTAAGGCACCAGGTTTTGATCCTGGCATCCGGAGGTTCGAATCCTCCCGGCCCAGCCATAATATTTAACTGGATGAGAACCGTAGAGGTTCGACAAAATCGTCGGGAACGATTTTGAACAGCCGAAGGCTGACTCGGAGGGCGAAGGGCGGGAAGCCCGGAGTAATCCTCCCGGCCCAGCCAAATTTATAGTGTCCACATAGTGGATATTCAGCATTATTTAGTACACAAGACGAGAATTAACAGTGACACGAGAGAATAGCCAATTGAGGCTTTTTACTGGTAATGCTAATCCTGAACTAGCGAAAAACATTGCCGGCAAGCTGAATATTCCCCTGGGTGGGATTTGTGTCGATCGTTTTAGTGATGGCGAGATTTGCGTTGAAGTGCTGGAAAATGTTCGCGGTAAAGATGTATTTATCGTGCAGCCGACATGTACGCCATGTAACGATAATTTGATGGAATTAATGGTGATGATCGACGCTATGCGCCGCGCATCGGCCAAGAGGGTAACTGCGGTAGTTCCGTACTATGGTTATTCGCGTCAGGACCGTAAACCCCGTTCAGTCAGGGTACCGATTACGGCCAAGGTAGTGGCCAATATGCTGGCCAGTGTGAAACTGCATCGTCTGCTGACGGTTGACTTGCATGCCGATCAGATTCAGGGATTTTTTGATATCCCTATCGACAATGTGTATGCATCACCAATTTTACTGGCAGATATCTGGCAGCAGCGTTTTGAAAATTTACTGGTGGTTTCGCCGGATGTTGGTGGCGTAGTACGTGCCAGGGCTTTGGCAAAGCGCCTGGATGATGCAGACCTGGCGATTATTGATAAACGTCGGCCCAAGGCCAATGTGTCCGAGGTAATGAATATCATCGGTGACGTAGAAGGTAAAAACTGCGTACTGGTTGATGACCTGGTGGATACAGCAGGTACCCTGTGTAAAGCAGCAGGTGCCTTGAAAGATCATGGCGCAGCAAGCGTATCTGCTTATTGCACGCACCCGGTACTGTCGGGCAAGGCCATTGAAAACATCAGGAAATCAGTCCTTGATGAGTTAGTGGTGACCGATACCATACCATTGAGTGAAGAGGCCCAACAGTGTTCACAGATACGACAGGTCTCTGTTGCCAATATGCTGGCCGAAACGATTCGTCGCATACATGCTGAAGAATCGGTTAGTGAGATGTACGTTGATTGATAAGTAATTATTAATCACCTGAAAATTCTGGATGGTTCTTATGTGGAGCTATCTGAAGGAAGGATGATCAGATCATCCGGATAATGGCTTCTCTGGTCGCGGGGAAGTTTTTTAAGTAATCGCCATCAGCCGGTCTGGTGGTATTTTGGAGAATATTATGACTATTGAACTTAACGCTACGCTGCGTGATGACATGGGCAAGGGTGCGAGCCGCCGCCTGCGTCACGTTGGTAAATTACCCGGCATCGTATATGGTGCTGGCAAAGATCCAGTGAATATTACGCTGGTACAGAAAGACGTACAGTACGTATTGCCTCAGGAGGCCTTCTTTTCACAGGTGCTGAGCCTGAATTTAGACGGTAAAAAACAAGATGTACTGTTGCGCGATTTGCAGCACCATCCTTATAAGCAGGATATTATGCACATCGACTTCCTGCGTGTAGATGCGAAAACAGCCGTACACGTACACGTTCCTTTACACTTTATCGGTGAAGAAACTGCGCCTGGTGTGAAGACTGAAGGTGGTGCGGTAAGTCATGTGATTATGGAAGTAGAAGTAGAGTGTCTACCTAAAGATATCCCAGAGTTCATTGAAGTCGACCTTTCTGGTATGCACCTTAATGATATTCTGCATTTATCTGACCTTAAATTACCTAAAGGTGTTGAAGTTCTGGCGCTTAAACAGGGTGCAGATCATGATACTGCTGTTGCTAGCATCCATGTTCGTAAAGGTGCTTCTACATCAGATGAAACTGCAGAAGAGTCAGGTGAAGGCGAAGCTGAAAGTTAATCTGTCGTTAGCATTACTGTACAGATATGGCTGAGCGATCCATCGATCTTAAGCTGATAGCAGGGCTGGGCAACCCCGGTTCTGAATATACTGAAACCCGGCACAATGCCGGGTTTTGGTTTGTTGAAGAACTGGCGGCCGCCAATGGTGCCCAGTTTCGACCAGATAAAAAATTTCATGGTGAAGTGGCAAAAATTAATATCTCCGGGCGCGATGTCTGGTTGTTAAAGCCACAGACCTTTATGAATCGCAGTGGTCAGTCGATTCATAGCATGATGTCTTTCTACCGCTTATCGATAGAAAATATTCTGGTTGCACACGATGAGCTTGATCTTGAGGCGGGTGACATCAGGCTAAAGACAGGTGGTGGTCACGGTGGCCATAATGGCCTGCGTGATACGATTGCGCACCTGGGTAGTAAAGACTTTCATCGCCTGCGTATTGGTATTGGCCACCCCGGTAACAAAAATCAGGTGTCGGATTATGTGCTGCATCGTCCCTCGCAGGATGACCGTATTGCAATAGATAACGCTATCAGTAACGCGCAGGCTGTATTGCCGATGCTCGCAGAAGGCGCCATGGAAAAAGCCATGCACAAGCTGCATACGAAATAGTCGTTGAATACATTTACAGAGAATTTTTAGAGTACAGGTAAAGATATGGGATTCAAATGTGGCATTGTTGGTTTGCCGAATGTGGGTAAGTCCACGTTATTTAATGCGCTGACCAAGGCGGGCATTCAGGCCGAGAATTATCCATTCTGTACCATCGAGCCAAATGTGGGCGTGGTCTTATTGCCCGATCCTCGTCTGGATAAGCTGGCTGAAATCGTTCATCCTGAAAAAGTGGTGCCAACGACAATGGAGTTCGTTGATATTGCAGGTCTGGTTGCAGGTGCCTCCAAGGGCGAAGGACTGGGTAACAAGTTCCTAGCCAATATTCGTGAAACTGATGCAATTGCCCATGTTGTACGTTGCTTTGATAACGACGATATCGTGCACGTTGAAGGCAGAATTCATCCTGAGAATGATATTGAGGTCATCGATACCGAACTGGCGCTGGCTGACATGGAGACAATCGCCAAGTCGATGAACCGTATCGCCAAGGTCGCCAAGAGTGGTGATAAGGATGCCAGGGCCAAACTGGCGCTACTGGAAAAAGTACAGGCACAGCTGGATACCGGCAAACCTGTGCGCGCCATGGGTTTGAATAAGGACGAGATGGCCAGCCTGTATGAATTCCATTTGATTACCATCAAGCCGGTGATGTATATCGCCAATGTCAATGATGACGGTTTTGAAAACAATCCTTATCTTGATGCTGTCAACAAGATCGCTGAGCAGGAGGGTGCAGTGGTTGTACCGGTTTGTGCCGCGATTGAAGCAGAGCTGATTGACCTGGATGATGCAGAGCGTGATGAATTTATGCAGGAAATGGGGCTGGAAGAGCCAGGGTTAAACCGGGTGATTCGTGCAGGTTATAAATTGCTGGGGCTACAGACTTATTTCACTGCCGGTGTTAAAGAGGTCAGGGCATGGACCGTGGCTATTGGCGCGACTGCACCAAAGGCAGCGGCAGTTATCCATACTGACTTTGAACGCGGGTTTATCAAGGCGGAAACCATCAGTTATCAGGATTTTATCGCTAATGGTGGTGAGCAGGGCGCGAAGGAAGCAGGCAAGCTACGCGTGGAAGGTAAAGACTATATTGTGCAGGATGGCGACATTATGCACTTCAGGTTTAATGTTTAATACCTTTATTGGCCTGTTTTTATTGACACATTGGTCGCAAAAGTTCAAAATCTGCGGCCTTCAAAACATGGTTATGTAGCTCAGTTGGTTAGAGCATCGCATTCATAATGCGGGGGTCGGTGGTTCAAGTCCACCCATAACCACCATTTTGTACCAAAATCAAAAATCTGATCAAAACTGTGCCGGTTTCGGCATTATCTGTATTTCTACCTATACTGTACGTTTGGAAATAAACTCATAACTTTTGTGATTTTTCAGGTGCTGTGGAACGCTATATGTTAGGTCTGTTTAAGAAAAAATCTAGCAAGCAAATTGATCAAGCCGTTATTCGGGTTGGCACTGCTTTGCACAGACAGATCAAATCGGCCTCGGATGATGCGGTGCAGGCGAACTGGAAACCCGTATTTAAACGTATGGATGATGCTGTTACCGCCGGATATTTGTTTGGTTATGTGCAGTCCTCGTTTGCCGAGTTTGACCTGGAGGAGAAAGTCATGAATGACTGTATGCGCAAGATCTTCGATGGTATTTTTCCTGACGGAGGCTACTCCTTTGTCATGTCCAAAATCGACATGTTAAATAATGCCGATGATATGGGGCTAAATATTAAAATCGGTGAAATCGCCGTTGATTTTGGTACAGGCATAGAACTGGGTGAACATGATGCCAAGGTCAATAGCGGTGGCCTGGATGTTGCGAGTAGTCTTAGCCTGTATCTGACTACCGGCAAGATCAGGGGCGCGGATTAGTAATATCCCTACCCAGGTAATTTTCGTAAAAGTCTTTAATTTCGTATAGAATGCTCGGTTTTTTCCCGCTGAATCTATGGGGTGGTGGAAAATGGCAACACTCAAAATTGGTGTAGTGATGGGCAGTCAGAGTGACTGGCCGGTTATGGAACATGCTGTCCAGCAGCTGGAGGCCTTTGGGGTTCCTTATGAGGCACGTGTCGTCTCGGCACACAGAACCCCCGATTTATTGTTCGATTACGCGTCTAAGGCACGTGAAAATGGCCTGGCCTGCATTATAGCTGGTGCCGGTGGTGCAGCGCATCTGCCCGGTATGCTGGCCTCCAAGTCAACCGTGCCTGTTCTGGGTGTGCCGGTACCTTCAAAGTATCTCAAGGGCATGGATTCACTGCTGTCGATTGTGCAAATGCCCAAGGGCATCCCGGTGGCGACTTTTGCCATTGGCGAAGCCGGTGCTGCCAATGCGGCCCTGTACGCGATTTCACTGCTGGCCATTAACGATAAGGCACTGGCTGAGAAGCTAGATAGCTTCCGTGAACTGCAGAAAGAAACTGTGCTGGCGATGACGTTACCGCCGCAAGACTGATCGAATTACCAAAGATAAGTACGCCATGACGAAATCGAACCTTCCTGAAATTCTGCCTGGGGCTACATTGGGTGTTCTGGGTGGTGGTCAGCTGGGCCGAATGTTCTGCGTGGCAGCGCGTACGCTGGGCTACCGTGTGATTGTGGTTGACCCCGATGAAGGTAGCCCTGCCGGGCGTATTGCCGATGAGCATATCAGGGCCGATTACCTTGATGAAGCGGCACTGGATATACTGGCCTCACGCTGTGATGCGGTCACCACGGAATTCGAGAATGTACCAGCGCAGAGTCTTCGCTACCTGGCTCAGAAGACGCGGGTCTCACCTTCTGCCGAGGCACTGGAAATTGCGCAGAATCGCCATCGAGAAAAACAGTATGCACTGAAGGCTGGCCTGAGCCCGGCCCCGTATCACCTTATTCAATCGGATGCAGACATTGATGAAGCGATAAAGCAGATCGGTGTGCCATCAATTTTGAAAAGCACCACACTGGGTTATGATGGCAAGGGTCAGGCGGTGATCAATAGTGCTGATGAATTACGTGCAGCATTCGCCTCGATGAACAGGGTTGAGTGCGTGCTGGAGAAGAGAATCGACCTGGCGCTCGAAGTCTCGGTGATTGTGGCACGTAATGGCAGAGGTGAAGCAGTCAGTTATCCAATCGCTGAAAACGAACACCGTAATGGCATTTTGCACCAGAGTGCGGTGCCTGCACGCATTGAAGAGTCACTGGCTGATAAAGCCAGGCAGCAGGCACTGGCGCTGGCGGAATCGATGGATTATGTTGGCATACTCGCCGTGGAGTTTTTTATTTCCACTGGCGGTGAATTGCTTTTCAATGAGATGGCGCCGCGCCCGCACAATAGCGGCCACTATACCAAGGATGCCTGTGTAACTTCACAGTTTGAGCAGCAGGCGCGAATGATGTGTGGCTTGAAGCCGGGTGATACGCGCCTGATTTCGCCAGTGGTGATGATTAATATGCTGGGTGATCTGTGGGACCCGGACTGGTCGGCGTTATTGTCTCACCCAGAGATAAAACTTCACCTGTACGGTAAAACTGAAGCGCGCCCTGGACGTAAGATGGGGCACTTTAATGTCCTGGCAGAGAGGCTGGAAGATGCCATCGATATTGCCAGAACAGCCTTCCAGCAACTGGAAAAATAACGGCCAGCCTCCCTGCTGTGCTGAGTTCGGCTAACCTCGATTAACTATGACGCCTGCCCTGGTTGCGGTTGCCACCCGAGTGACTGCGTCGCTGACTATTTTGATGGCCAGGTCGAGGTCTACGTTCACGTTTGGCTCGTGGTTTGGGGGTAGTCAGTAGCTCGGCTGTTACCGGCTCATTGTTGACACGATGGCCAATATACTCTTCGATATCCATCAGGTAGTGTGCATAATCCTCACAGGCAAAACTGATGGCAGCACCGCTGGCGCCAGCACGTGCGGTTCGGCCGACGCGGTGGACATAATCTTCACCAGACTGCGGCAGGTCAAAATTGAATACATGGCTAATTTCGGGAATGTGCAGGCCCCGGGCAGCAACATCGGTAGCGACCATAACATCGAATTCACCATCTTCGAATTTCTTCAGTAGCGTCTGGCGCTTTTTCTGTGGTACGTCACCGGAAAGCAGAGCTGACTTGATGCCATTACCTTCTAGCCAGGCATCGACATCCTCGGCGACACGCTTGGTATTAATAAACACGATACTACGTTTGCTTTCCAGTGACTGCATCAGGCCAAGAAGTAGTGGAATCTTTTCATCATTAGCCGGGTAGTAAACCGTCTGTTTGACCTTGTCGGCCGTTTTGGTGTTGGCCTTGATGCGAACTTCGACCGGGTCGTTCATGTGGTCATAGGCCAATTCACTGATACGGTGTGAAAGCGTCGCAGAGAATAGCAGGCTGAGTCGTTCCTGCGGAGCAGGGCAGCGGTTGAGCAGGTATCGAATGTCCTTGATAAAGCCAAGATCGAACATACGGTCGGCTTCGTCCAGTACCACGCACTGGCAGGCCTTAAGATCAAAAACATGTTGCTTGAAATAGTCGATAATCCGGCCCGGCGTACCAATCAGGATATCAACACCTTCTTCCAGCTGTTTACGCTGGCTATCATAACCCGTACCGCCATAAGCAAGGCCAAATTTAAGGTTGGCGTACTTACCTATGCACAGGGCATCTTTGTGAATCTGGATAGCCAGTTCACGGGTCGGTGCCAGAATCAGGGCGCGGGGTTGTTTGAGGCTTCTTTTATCGCTTGCTGGGTGCTTTAGCAGGTAATCAAGGCATGCCACCATAAAGGCGGCTGTTTTCCCGGTTCCGGTCTGGGCCTCACCGGCAATGTCCTGGCCAGTGATGGCTATCGGGATGCTTTCGGCCTGTATTGGGGTGCAAAATTCAAAGCCAGTATCATTCAGTCCCTGGATAATGCGCGGGTCAAGATCAAACTGGTCAAAACGTGTTTCTGTAATGTTAGTATCTGTCATGCGCGTAGCTTAACCTAAAATTGAAACACATACAGAAAAGGGGTGTACAAATTTGAAAAATAGTCTAAGATACGCCGAAAATACAAGTCCAAGAAGTTCAGGCAACTTCAGTTCAGCAAAAATCCTAATTTTTATTCCGTAGTTCCTAGAACAGAAAACTGTTACCAGAAAAACTTAATTTCGGAGGCCTTCCCGCAGTGAGCAGTCAGATTGTTTATGTTACAGACGCTTCATTTGAACAAGACGTTATAAAGTCAGATATCCCTGTATTGGTTGATTACTGGGCAGAGTGGTGTGGCCCCTGCAAGATGATTGCGCCAATCCTGGAAGAGCTGGTTGGTGACTATGCTGATAAGGTGAAAATAGCCAAGTTGAATATTGATGAGAATCCGAATACACCACCTAAATACGGTATTCGTGGTATTCCAACATTGATGCTGTTTAAAAATGGTGAAGTTGAGGCGACCAAAGTGGGTGCCTTATCCAAATCACAGCTGGCAGCTTTTATTGATAGCAATATGTAGTATTTTCAGGATAGATATATAGCGAACAATAAATACACTAATAAAATTCTGCTTGCCTGGCAAGCACATACCTTTGCCGCAAATCTTGCGGCTAAGGCTAAACCTTACTGGTTAGCCGACAAAAACCAAAACCAAAGAAACGCAAAAAAATAATTAACCAACCTTTCAAATATCTCTTATGAATCTTACAGAACTCAAACTAAAACCTGTTCAGGAACTTCTCGACATCGCCTCATCCATGAAACTGGAAAATGTGGCGCGATCTAAAAAACAGGAAATTATTTTTGCCATACTTAAAGCACACGCCAAAAATGGTGAAGATATCTTTGGTGATGGTGTGCTTGAAATTTTACAGGATGGTTTTGGGTTCCTTCGAGCGGCAGACAGTTCGTATTTAGCAGGGCCGGATGATATTTATGTTTCACCGAGCCAGATTCGCCGATTCAGCATGCGTACAGGCGATACCATTTCTGGCAAGATTCGCCCACCGAAAGAAGGCGAGCGTTATTTTGCACTGCTCAAGGTCGACCAGATCAATTTTGAGGCATCAGATCAGTCACGCAATAAAATTGCTTTTGAAAACCTGACACCGTTACACCCTGATCAACGCATGATTATGGAACGTGGTAACGGCAGTACTGAAGATATCACCGCCCGTATTATTGATATGGTTGCACCTATTGGTAAGGGGCAGCGTGGCCTGCTGGTATCACCACCAAAAGCCGGTAAGACCATGTTGATGAGCAATATCGCCCAATCGATTGCAGCCAATTACCCTGAGTGTTACCTCATTGTATTGCTGATCGATGAGCGCCCTGAGGAGGTGACCGAGATGCAGCGCAGCGTACGCGGCGAAGTTGTCTCCAGTACCTTCGATGAGCCAGCCAGCCGTCACGTCCAGGTAGCAGAAATGGTTATCGAAAAGGCCAAACGCCTGGCCGAGCATAAACGCGATGTGGTAATTCTGCTGGATTCGATTACCCGTCTGGCACGTGCCTACAACACCGTGATCCCTTCATCGGGTAAAGTGCTCACCGGTGGTGTTGATGCACATGCTCTACATCGTCCAAAACGTTTCTTCGGTGCTGCACGTAACATCGAAGAGGGCGGCAGTATTACAATCATCGCAACTGCACTGGTTGATACCGGTTCAAAAATGGACGAAGTGATTTACGAAGAGTTCAAGGGTACCGGTAACATGGAAATTCACCTTGATCGTCGTATTACCGAGAAGCGTATCTTCCCTGCAATCAATATTAATCGTTCAGGCACACGTCGCGAAGAATTACTGACCAAGCCGGACGAGCTACAGAAGATGTGGATTTTGCGTAAACTTCTGCAGCCTATGGATGAGATTGGTGCGATTGAATTCCTGATGAGCAAAATGCAGTCTACCAAAACCAACAATGAATTCTTCGATATGATGAAGGGCTAACTGGCTCATTCAGTAAGCCTGCCTGTGCTTCAGGGATGAGGCTACAGGATTAAACCCCGAAAAAATTGTATGCCATGGACAATAACCCGGAAGTAAAAGAACAGAAACGCATCGGCCTGTTTATGGTAGTGGCGATGTGGATTGTCTTCCTGGTTTTGCTGACCGCCTTCTTTGAAGGTGTGATGGATAGACAGACCAACCCCAACCAGAATCTAAGCACACAATATGGTGCAAACGGTATCCGCGAAGTTGAGCTACAACGTAATCGTTATGGCCACTACGTTACCGATGGTACGATCAATGGACAGCAGGTGGTGTTCATGCTGGATACTGGCGCTACCGGCGTAGCGGTGCCAGAACATATTGCGCAGCAACTACAGTTAAAACGCGGTGCGGTGATGCAGCTGCAAACGGCGAATGGTGTTGCTATTGGTTATGCAGCGGTGCTCGATAGTGTCGCTATCGACGGTATCGAAATGCATGAGGTTAATGCAGTAATCAATCCCAATGATGATACCGATGTCGTCCTTCTAGGTATGTCCTTCCTGAAAAAAATTGAATTTACCCAGCGTGGCAATACCCTGATTTTGCGACAGCTGCCACAGTGGTAGTGGGCTGCACTAAATACTGTATTAGTTAGTGACCTGAATCGTCAATTGCCTTGTAGACAATAATATCGATTAACTGCTTGTTGTCGTTGAAACACCACTCACCATAGACCGGGGTATTAACCGTCCCCCAGTAATACCAGCCGAGATTAACCTTGATGGAATGCACGCCCTTCTGCCGATGCGCCTCTTCCCTCTCCAGGCAGGGAACACCTTCACGCACCATCAATGAACCTTCAGGTTGAATTTTCCTTTTAATCAATGGCACGGCTTCATCCATGCTGATTCCAGGCTGGGTAATCGCCAGGTAATTGTGTCGTAGTGTCTCCGGTGATTTGCTCAGGGTAGAGCAGGCAATCACGGACAGGCTGGAGAAAATCAGGATTAGAATCAAACGCATGCAGTTACCCATTTCAGATATAGTGGTTACGGTATGTCTATAGATAGAACATACCGCAACCACATTAGATAATCACCTTTTTATTTACTGGCTATAATGGCCTCTGGTTCCAACGAACCTGCCACTTCTTGCTGAAAGGCAGGTATTTGCCGTATTCATAGATAGCCAGACCGCCAAGAATTAATGACGTACCCAGCCATACATGAGGGCCAATGGTCTCATCATTGATGGCAGAACCCAGCAATAAAGCAGTCACTGGTGTGATCAGGGTAATCAGCGCTACGCGCTCCACATTAATATTTTTTATCAGATAATAATAAAGTGGAAAGCCGAGCGCAGTACCGAATATCGCCAGATAAACAATCGCCATGACCGAGTGCAGTGGCCAGACCTCCGGTATGCCTGCACTATAGAAGGCATACGCTAAAAATAATGGCGTGGCTACAAACAGGCTGCCAATAGTGATCGATATAGCTGGTATTTTAGGTTGCAGCTTCCTGATGATGACGGCACCGAGCGATTGAGAAATTACTCCCAGTGTTACCGCAGCAACGCCCGACAGGGCAGCGGTAGAAATACTCAGGCCTTCAGCGAAAACAATACCTAACCCAACTATTCCCATCGACATCCCCAGTACACGCCCAAAAGTAAAAGTGCTTTCATGTAAAATCAGCGAAGCAAAAATACTGGTTAGAACTGGTGAAAGCCCGAAAATAACCGCAATCCAGCCAGACGGAATAAACTGTGCTGCCCAGTAAACAAAGTTCATTGTCAGAAACAGCGACAGGCCGCTGGTCAGGTAAACGCGTCGCGCAACTGCATCCCAGGGCATAGGCAGTTTTTGCAGGCGGGCGATAAGCATCAGCGCACACAGGCCAATCAGCATACGTAACGCCACACCAAACTCAAAGCCAATACCGATACCACTCCACTGAATACCCAGGGGCGTAGTACTCCATACTAGAATAACGATGATATAAGCCGCAGGAACGGACACGTCTTCTTCTCCTTATCGTGTGTTAAAAACAAAAAAGGCCGCTGGTTTTACGCAGCGGCCTTGGATAAATTGGGTTCTGTAATTATTAAATAACAGACGGCCACCGCAAACGCTGCCAGACTGGCAGTGCAACCATGCATCGTTTCGCTATGTGGGCGTTAAATTTAATCATGGTTAGATAATCGAGGTTTTCACAAAAGTTGTCAACAGAAATTTCCATCAAGAATGTATTATTTAATACTTCCACGCACCCAGTTCTCCAAGGACAGTTGATTCAGTGAGATAAGTGACGTTGTTGTCGAGAGCCAGCCGTCGAATATGGCTTAGCAATTTATCGTGCGGCATGTCCTGAATCTCTTTTCCAGAAAAATCGGCGTATCCAGAGACATAACCCCACATGTGTAGCAAAACATTTTCAATGAGCTTTGGATTCGGTGGTTGACGCAAAATCGCATTGAGTTCAAGTGCAACCTGGTGACTGTCTTTTGAACCCTGTCGGCTGGTTACCCATTTGCCAAAACGCTTGTAAGATGGAATGTCGCGTGCCATCACAGAATATTTATGCTGTGCCCAGAGTTGCTGGGCATTTTTTGGTAGCGGGATTCTACCTGGCTCCAGGGTTTTATATTTTTCTGAAAGAATGGATAACTGTGTTGCCGGCGCATCAATATATCTCTCCGGCCATGCCTCAGGTTTTGACCTTAATAAAACCGGCGAGCGGTCAATATAACCGCGCAAATCCATTTCAGCAGCCAGCAGTTTGTGCCGCTGTCTTAACGCCCAGCCGTAACCCACCCAGCGCAGAGTCTCCGGGTGACTTGAGTAACCTTTTTTGTTATTAGCAATAATAGAGACGATGCCGTGCAGCTCGCGGTGTTCACCGAGCAGGCTCTGGCGGTTCAGGTAACCCGGGTCAATGTCCCAGATTCTCATACTGCAATACGCTCGAATGGCCGTGTAAAAAATTATTATCAGGCATGATAGTCATCATGATAGTGCTATGAGCAGTAATAAAAAACACGGATAAACTGGGGAAAGCATTAAGAGGTATTCAGTAAAAAAATAGACGCCTGAAGAAACCTAAAATCAATATCTCTTATTTAATTCAGTTACACAGGAATAAAAAAAGCCGGTTAGCCTGAGAGCCAGGCTAACCGATTTCAAAGGAGAAAATCGTAGAGTTGCCGGGTTATATTATTTCGCGGCCAGTGGTTTGATGGTCAGTTCTTCATCCGTCGCAGGGATAAAGCTATAACTGGCATAAATGTTCTGTGCCTCTTTGGTAGCAAGGTATTTCAAAAAGCGCTGGGCGTTGTCTTTATTGCGGCCATTGGTCATTGGGCCAATCGCATAGGCTACTTTTTCCTGCTTGTTATACGGGGCAGCAATGGCAACACCATCAACGGCACGGCCTTCATTTTTTGCATGGGCCACTTCGGTGGTCCAGACGATACCGACATCAGCCTCGCCGTCTTCAATGCGTTGTGGTGTCTCCCTGTGGTGGCGTGAAGTAAACCAGGTCTTGCCGGGAACGGCCCAGCAGCTCTTGCACTGCTGTCCGCCGGTGACCTTGTCATGCAGGCCCAGGTCCTTGAGCATTTCGCTACCGTAGAACTTGAAGATGCCTTCAGTTAGTGGGTTGGGGTGAGACTGCACCAGGTCATCGCGCCCGAGGTCTTCCGCGCCCTTGATGTTTTTGGGATTACCCCTGGCAACCATCAGTTCAAGTTTATTGTGAACGTAGATCATGTGTTCATTCATCAGGCCTTTGCTGTTGAGTTTTTTCAGGTGATTAACATCGACACTGGCATACAGGTCCGGGTTCATCGCCGTCTTCTGGCCTTCAATCTCACCCTGTTCGAGCAGCTGTTTTTTCAGGATCTGGCCGGGTGGAATGGTTTCAACATAAACAGTCTTGATATCGCTATTTTTAGACTGGAAATCTTTAATCAGGTCTGCCATTACCATGAACTGGTTACCGGCTAAATACATCACCAGATCGGAGGTGTAGGAGTCGCCAATCTTGCCGTATTGAATATTGCCATCAACATGAAAAGTACGGTAATCATGCCCCTGGCCGTCATCCTTCTCTTCGGCAAATGCCGGGTTAATCAGCGCACATAGCGCGGTAAGTGTAAAAACCGTCATTGAAGATATTTTCATATTGTCTCCTTTTCCTGGAAATAAAAATCGAGATGATTAGGGCCTGTTTCTATGTCAGGTAGGGATAGACGGATGGAGCTGGGGATTTATTCCCGAATTTTTATTGAACAGGTAGGTGGGGACCAATAGAAGGGGTAGTGATTTTTTAAAGGCTCTGACCCCTTAAGTTTCATAATTTTTCTATTTATTTCTATTTACTTTTTTGGTCTACGGATGCCCATAGCAAACAAAACAACTGAAGCAGTTAAGGTTAAAAGAAAGCCTGATTGAGCAAAGACTGGGTTTCTGCACCCGGGTGTTTCCCATAATTTCATCCAGCCACCCTGACAATTTCCGGGAGCAAGGGATGCCGAAGATAAAACCCAAAGAAAGAACCAGCCAGCAATTAGTAACATTATTATTGAACTAATAATTAAAATAGCAGATTTATTTCTTGTGTTTGTCACTATTTATTTCGCATATAACGTTGTGATAACCGGATCGACAAAAGGAGAGTCCGTGTGCCGATTTTTGTGCGCAAAGTTGATTGCCTTGTTATGTTTATTGTTTAGCATCTCTATTAACAGTGACAGTTAAATGTCCTTTCTTAAGGCATTTATTGAGTTCCTTCTTTAATTCAGTAATTTTGTGATCATTAGAAGTTTTGCTGCTTTCAAGCTTTGCAATACTCTTTTGAAGCTTTCTATTCTCTGCTTTAAGCTCTTTTATATATTCACGTATTAATAAGGGTGCTGACTTCAATGCCGATTTTATATCCATGTCCATTTTATTGCCTCATTTAATAAATCTCATGCTTTACTATCATACCTTTTTAATGAAAATGATATTAATAGCCAGGATTTTGCTTTTTCAATATCAATAATTGCTATATAGCCAGAAGTATCCGTTTCAGGCGCTTCGATAGCGCACGAAACA
>JAOUPA010000028.1 GCA_029880105.1 Gammaproteobacteria bacterium | reverse complement strand
CCCGATAGCCGCCTGGCATGGGCAGTGCTGTTCGGTACCATTCCTGTTGGCCTGGCTGGACTATTGTTTAAAGATATTATCAGCGATCATCTTCGCACGCCGGTGGTGATTGCCGTTGCGACAATTTTCTTTGGACTGTTGTTGTGGCTGGCCGACCGCAATAAAAACCTGAACCGCGACGAGCATAGTCTGCAATGGAAAGATGTCCTGGTTATCGGTGTCGCACAGGCGATTGCCTTAATCCCGGGTACCTCTCGCTCTGGTATCACTATCACGGCAGCATTGATGCTGGGTCTTACCCGTCAGTCCGCTGCACGCTTTTCATTTTTACTGTCCATCCCCGTTATCGTACTGGCAGGTGGCCTGGAGACGCTGGAATATTTGCATGTGGCTAGTGCCAGCGATATTAATTTCCTGATGATGGGTGCGATAATCTCCGCGCTTAGTGCCTACGCCTGCATCCACTTCTTTCTCAAGCTACTGGAAAAAATTAGCATGATGCCCTTTGTGATTTATCGTATGGTGCTGGGTGTCGTGCTTTTGTTTATGTTTGTCTAACGCCTTATGATACATGAAGTTAATTCACAGGAAGTCAATCCTGTTTATCGTTACCTATGGTTCTGGCTGGCCATTGGATATGCACTGATTGCACTGGTCATCTACGCCTCTTTGATGACCGTATTACCGGAACCTGTTATGCCAATGCGAACCTTTGTAAAAGGTGTGGCGACAGAATATCTCGATAGAAGGTCGGCACTGTGGATGTACTTTGATAAGTGGACGCACCTGTTCACCTATTTTGTTTTGATGGGCTGGTTCGCACAGATCTACCATGTTAAAAGACAGCGCATTATCTATGCGCTTGCCTTTATTTTTATGAGTATCGTGCTGGAATTTATCCAGAGTTTTGAGGGTGTGCGTAAACTGGAAGTGCTTGATATAGTCGCAAATACTTTTGGCGTGATAGCGGCACTGTTAGTCACAAAAATGCCGGTTTTTAGAAATATCTTATTAAAGGTAGAGTCGTATATCAGGTTTTAGATAATGCAGGATAGAATTATTCAAATGGCAAATCCCGTTCATCGTTATCAGAAACTATGGCTGGCTATTGGCTATGCACTGGTTGTACTGGTGATTTATCTGTCGGTGACCAGTACGCCACCTGACCCGGGTATTGAAATTCCTTTCTTCGACAAGATTGGGCATACACTGGCTTATTTTGTTTTGATGGGCTGGTTCGCCCAGCTCTATCACGAGAAAAGACAGCGCCTCATCTATGCGCTATCGTTTGTGACCATGGGTGTGGGGCTGGAATTTGTGCAGAGCTTTGATCCGGCGCGCATGGCCGAGTTTGCCGATATGGTGGCCAATACCAGTGGTGTCATCGTCGCATTGCTGCTGACGATGAAGCCTGCGTTTAGATTGATTCTGCAGAAAGTTGAGGCTTATGTATAATTTTATCATCGCTCCAGTAAGGCAAAGTCTTAGTTCCTGACTTCCTTTACCAGCCGAATTCTCTCTTCACGTATTTTGTTGGCCAGTTCAAGATTCTCAAACCCCTGCTCGCGTAAGGCGGCGACGTCTACGTTCTGCGCAGCCCTGAATGCCCGCCGGAAATAATCGCTCTGCTCAAAATATTTGTTTTCATAACCGGTGCGCCCATGGGCGTCGGCCTCAGAAGACAGCAGGAATTTTTCAAAGCGTTCTGGTTTCCTGAAGGCATCGAGTTTTTCCAGCGTCTCCACCATGGTCGAGGCTTTTAGCTCCAGTGCGCGGTGGTAGTGCATATGAAAGCGTGCGGTACGCTCGGCCAGGTCGCGATAGTCGTTGGGGATGCGCAGGCGTTGACAAATCTCCAGTACCAGGTCGGCACTGCGCGCCTCATGGCCAATGTGCCGTGGCCATTCTTCTTTTGGCGTTGTGCCCTTGCCAAGGTCGTGCATCAGTGCGGCAAAACGCACGTCGGTTGCATGGCTCAATTTACATGCCTGCTGTAACACCATCAGTGTGTGAATGCCGGTATCAATTTCGGGGTGATGCTCTACCGGTTGTGGTACGCCGAACAGGCGATCCAGCTCGGGCAGGATCACCTTGAGTGCACCACAGTCGCGCAGTACTTCGATAAAGCGTGAAGGTGAACGCTCGCCCAGTGCCTTTTCCATTTCCTGCCAGACACGTTCGGGTACCAGTGCATCCACCTCGCCGGCGGCGACCATGTTCTTCATCAGCTGCATGGTTTCATCGGCGACGATAAAGCCGAGGTGCAGGTAGCGTGCGGCAAAACGTGCGACACGCAGAATACGAACCGGATCTTCGGCAAAGGCCGGTGAGACGTGGCGAAGAATTTTATCGTGAATATCCCGTTGGCCGTTGAATGGGTCGATGATATGCCCATCCTCATCTTTGGCCATGGCATTGATGGTCAGGTCACGTCGCTCCAGATCTTCTTCCAGGGTGACGTCTGGTGAGGCGTGTACGGCGAAACCTTTATAACCGGGTGCGGTCTTGCGTTCAGTTCGTGCCAGTGCATACTCATCTTTGCTGACAGGGTGGAGAAAAACAGGGAAGTCCTTGCCGACCTGCTGGTAACCCTGGGCTAGCATGGCTTCAACAGTAGCACCGACAACCACCCAGTCTTTCTCATGATAGGGGTAGTCAAGTAATTCATCGCGGACCGCGCCGCCAACCAGATAAGTTTTCATGGCGTTAGTCTGCCATAAAGATATTTATTTTTGTTGAAGTATTTAGTTTGAAACAGGTGATAGGGTTTGATATAGAGCTTATAGTTTCAAGAGTAGGCAACGGCATTTATGTAAAGTAGCTTCGTCATTACTAAAAATGAGATGCCGCTGCACCTCTATCTGCAACTTTAAAATACGTGCTGAGTTTTCATTACTAGCAGCACTCCACGCAGTTTCTGCTCTTTCGCTTTGCCTGGTACAACATTCTATCAGCAGCTTCAATTATTGCCGCGGGTTCAGTATCGGCTGTGGGTATTAGCGTGCTAACTCCTACACTGACGGTGATTACATCAGAGACACTGGAGGATTCATGCGGTATTTTTAGCTTGAGTACGGTGTTGCGGCATCTCTCGGCAATCTCGAGTGCAGCAGCGTGTCCAGTATCAGGTAGCAGCAGAACAAACTCCTCGCCACCGTAACGGGCAAATAGATCAGAGGAACGTTGCGATACTTTATTCAATGCAGTGGCTATCTGGGTTAGACAAATGTCTCCCTGAATATGGCCATAACTGTCGTTATACTGTTTGAAATAATCAATATCGATTAAGGCAACAGAAACAGGTTGCAGGTTGCGCTGGGCACGGCCCCACTCTGTAAATAGTGAGCGCCCAAACATACGCCTGTTGGCAACACCGGTTAAGCCATCCTGAAATGAATAGGCCTCCAGTTGTTTGTTTTTGAGAATGAGTTCCTCTTCAAGTTTCTTGCGTTCTGAAATATCGAATATAAAACCGACCAGCTCGGTCGTCACACCATTTTTGCGGATAACGTGTACGACTTCGCGTACCCAGATGTAATGGCCATCAGCAGTAATGGCAGGGTAGTCGGCTTCGTGGTCAGTGCCCACCTCAGACTGGTTAATACAGTGGTTGGCGATTTTTTCTCTGTAATCGGGGTGTATCCGGTCAATCCAGTCCTGTGCTGTCTTCCAGTCATCCTGTTTCCAGCCCAGTAGGTATTCAATTTGTGGGCCGATGTAGGTGAACTTCTTCGCGGCCCAGTCCATTTTCCAGGGAATTGCTTTGGTTGATTCCAGCAGGGTTTTGTATGTTCCATCTTTGCAATCAATGCAATCGATGTTCATGGCTTTATTCTCATTAAATTTAGACAAAGTCATTTTGTCTCATTTAGGGTTACATACTGACACATTCCATGACAAAAAGCAGGGGTAATTATATTTGTTTTCTGTAAGAATTTTCTGAAAAATATATTAAGGCTGCATTAGATGCCTTGTTGGGCATTAATCTTTTCTGTGCGAGGCGTCACTCGAAATTGGCGTTGGGTATTTATAAACCACCCAATAGGTTGAGAGTATGAAAGTAACAACCACTACCGTCTGGATTAGATACGAGGCCTGTTCGCTGATCAGGTCTGCGCCCAGTGCAGTAAAGGCGACCAGTATTGAGAACTCGCTGGCCTGACCGAGGCGTGCACCCAGTTCCCAAGAGGTTTTATCTTTTTCACCGATATGTCCAAAAAAAAACCGAAATACCAGTGGTTTAAATATCACCACACCAAGTGCCACAACCAGGGCATCAAGCAGTACACGTTCGGCCATTAATACATTAATGTTCGCACCAATGGCGAAGAAAAACAGGATCAGGAAAAAATCACGCAGTGGCTTGAGATTTTCTGCTACCACCATGGCAATGGGTGATGAGGCGAAAGTTACGCCGGCGATGAATGCACCCATTTCATAGGAAAGTCCAAGCATACTACCAATACCTGCACCGAGCAGTCCCCAGCCGAGCGAGAGCAAAAATACGTACTCTGCAATAATGTCGAAACGCATCAGCAACGTATTAATGACATAGCGAACTAGCAGGAAAGACACTACTACCATCATTATCAGCTTCACCAGCAAAAATAAAGCGGTTAGTGGCACATTGTCCTGCGTTCCGGTGGAAAGCATTAAGATCAGCACAATAGCGATTACATCCTGCATTAGCAGTACGCTCACCATCATTTCACCGCGGTGCTTGTGGTGCAGTGTCGTTGTTGGAATCAGCTTCAAACTCACAATCGTGCTGGAAAACATCATCGCGGCACCAATAATCAGGCTCTCGGTCAGGCTATAACCAAAAAAGAGGGTGATCGCTGCTGTTGATAGCATAAATACCACGCTGCTAAACAGGGTCAGCGCAGTTGTTTGGCTAAACAGCTTAATCAGGCGATCAGGCTGCAGATTAAGGCCGATCAGGAACAGCAGCAGAATAATACCGAGGTGCGATAGTTGTTCGATGTGGGCGGCGCTTTCGATAATGCCTAAGCCCCAGGGTCCGGCCAGGATGCCAAGTGCAATGTAGGCCAGCATCACTGGTTGTTTCAGGTATAGAAATGCAGTTGCAAATAGCGCGGAGCCTGCAAAAATAACAACCAGTTCGTAGGTAATATTGGTGTATTCAGCCATAGACAGAGACGCTTATTTGGGCGTAGTTAGTGTCTCCATGTGGTCTTCTGCCTTTTTAACAAAGGCCTGGTATTCCTCTTCATCCATATAATGTCCCAGTTCTTTGCAGGCAGAGTGGGCGATATTCAGGTGCATCCTGGCATTGTTTTTATCGCCCTGTTTAGCGCAGCGGATGGTCGCGTGGATATGCTCCCAGACACTATGTTCTAACTGCTCCTTAATGGGGGGATGCAGGTCACCACCCTTGTTCCTCTGCTTGAAGTATTTCGATAGCTCATCGATACGCTCCCGGCTCAACGAGGTGTATTGTAATGGCGTAGCACTGTCAGATTTCTGCCGTGGTTTGCGCTCCTCGGCCAGATGTTGATAGCTTTGGTTGGTGTGCTCAGAACTGGTTGCCTGTGCCACCGTGGTTTCAATGAACTGCGACAGTGGGGTCTTGATACCATCCGGGTGTTTGCGTTTGATCTCGGCAGGCCGTGCATGGTAACTACTGACACGGTTGTGCAGGACAATCAGGGAGACTTTGGTATAGAGCTGCTCAAGACCTTCAATGAGTCTGCGATAGTAACTCTTGCTCATGGTGTGCTCCACTAGGGGTATTTATATAATCATTATAGGGTTAGACAGGTAGAGTTTGTATACTATTTATGCTGTGTTAATGGCTTTTTGAAACATCTAAGTACTAACCCTTCAGGCTGTTCTATGTAATAATAGACTGTTTCTAAATAATACCAAACAGAATAGATGATTATTTACCTGCATGTTTGATGGGGAGTAATCCGCGTTGACTATATGGATATTTCCATGCACAGTAATCTCAATGACAGCTTTCCGCACCTGCGTTTATGCGTTGCTGAAATTTGTCGATTGATGATCATGGGCCCGGGTAAAAAAATAATTGCGGCCGTGTTCTTCCCTTTTCTACTGTCTATCGCTAACACCGCAGAGGCATCCCTGACCATTACGGGGGCCGTAAATAAATTTAGCGATTTCAGCATTGAATACCTGTACGACAAAAATAATTCAATGACAATTGAAGAAATCGACAGGATCACTTTTGGCCAGGAGATATCCAGTCAGTTTGCGCTAGGTTATCGTCCAGGTACGGCATGGTTCAAAATTACCCTGCTCAACCAGAGTGAAAATGATCGGTTTGTTCTTTACTTCACCGAACCCTTCTGGACAGAGCTGGATTTATACCGCTATGAAGATGGGCAATGGCATGTCTACAAAAATGGACTTGCTGCACCATTGCAGGCAAGAGATATCCAGGATGCGAATCCTTCATTTCCGTTACAGATTGCATCGGGACAGACGATTACATACTACGTCAGGGGCACGACGGTCTCTTCGCATATAGGCGAGTTCCAACTGTATACGGAAAAAGAGTTTTACAGGGTGGGCCGTATCAAAATAACCGATGCGTTTAATAGTTATTCTGGTATTTTATTTTTTACCATGCTGCTGACGGGGTTGCTGTATTTCACCATGCGTCAGCGGCTCTACCTGTATTACACTGCATACGTACTTTCCTTTCTTGTCTGGATTAGCACACAGAGCGGAGTTTATATATACCTGGGAGCGCCCGGCTGGAAAAATGCGCTACATGCTATTGGTGCATTAATGACCCTGTTTATGGTTTTATTTTCCAGGGAGTTGCTCAGGTTGAAAGAACACGTTCCGACTATCGATAAAATATTTGGCCTGGCAGCAGCCATCATTTTTTTATGTGGATTGGGTATTGCAATCGATATGCAGCAAATAAACCTGCCGTTTAATATCATTGCCTCTTTGTTCTATATGTCACTACTTGTAGTTGCAGTCAAGGCATGGCAGCAAAGCTATTTCAATGGTGCAGGCTATTATTTAGTTGCGCTGGCTGTTTATATGCCAGGTATGGTGACAATGACATTAACCTATAACGGACTGATTTCTAATCATGATGTAACACGTTACACATTCGCAGTTGGTTCTTTTGTTGAGATACTGTTCTTTTCCTTTATTTTGGTTAACCAGTTTCTAGAGGTTAAAAATCAGAAAATACGTGTGCAAAATGAGCTGCTAAAAGAAAAGGATATGCGCACGCAGTACCTGAAGGATGAAGTGGCAAAACGAATCAGCGATCTCAACGAAGCCAATAAGAAACTATTGAAAAAAACCCGAGATCTGGAAGAGATAAAAGAAAAATTGTCGATTGATGCAGTTACCGACCCACTTAGTGCTCTTTCAAACAGGCGGTATTTTCTGGATAACGCTATCCTTGCTTTTAACGAGGCCAAAGAGGCGGGACAACCACTATCACTGATGATGGTCGATATTGACCGATTCAAGGGGATTAATGACAACTTTGGTCACGATGCCGGTGATAAGGCGATCGTAGCCTGCGCAGATATTTTGAAAGCGCACGCAAATGAGACGGATATCGTTTCACGTTATGGTGGTGAAGAATTTGTGATTTTGTTGCAAAACTCAACCCTGGGTGATGCCTTGCTCAGGGCAGAGCGCATCCGTACTGATATCGAGCAGCACCCGGTGTGTTTTATTGACGATAAAAATATATTTTTGACCGTTAGTATTGGTCTGACCCAGATTAGCCCCGATGAAGATCAGAGTATTGATGATATGCTGAAAAGAGCAGATAAGGCACTTTATGCGGCCAAGGACAAGGGTCGAAATAATGTGGTCAATCTATAGCTTGTCTGGCCTTCGCTGATTTCTTCAGTAAGCAGGCACAACCACGTTTATTGCAACCTTCACTGCGGCTGTCTACAATCGGGTTTATGGTGATAAACCTGCCATTCTCATCAAAGGCAAAAATATATTCTCGCTTATAAATACTTCAGGAGTGGGTCTTGATAAAGCTGAAACACATAGTAAATAGAGTTGTTGTCTCAGAGATAAATATGCCAGCGGGCGAATTCAGTATAGGCCGTAATCCAGGCAATAGCCTGCAGTTGGATGATAGTGTTGTTAGTGGTAATCATGCACTGATAACGCTAACCCCCGACGACTGCCTGCCGAATATGTTTGAGGTCATTATAAAAGACCTGGGTAGCACCAATGGTACCTATGTCAATAATGTGTCTATAACAGAGCAGAAACTCAGGCATGGTGATTCAATTCGACTGGGCGACCACGAATTCAAGGTCTTCGATGACCAGTCTGCGATAGGTACACAGACGGAATATCACATACAGGAAGACTAGGCATCTAAAAGCATATTGCTGGTTTTCTGTATTGCTACCGTTAAACCTGCTTTCAAGGTTGATTTGCACGCTGGACTGGATCCCAGATATCAGGACTTTTATTGATATTGGTCAATATCGCCCTTGAGCGAACAGTTACATTGTGCACAATGAAATACTAAGGCGGGTGTATTCACCAGACCAATTTAGCGGATATTTTAGGAAGGGGTATGAAAAAAATACTCTTAATCATGTTTCTGTTGAGCCCGTTGCAGGCAATGGCAGCCGAGGAAGACTGGTACACCTACTGGTCATTCGGTTTTGCCAATCACAGCTACCCGGGGGATATCGAGGCATTTCTCAATATTGTGGATGCGGTTCCTGGTACTACCCGGACGCAGATTGCCATCGATATACTTGGTTTTTACTGGCCAGTTGCTGAGAAAGCGATTCTCGGCTTTGTTATCTCAGGTACTGCTGATGGTTATGTCGGTGGCCTACTCGGTGATTACCAGCTTAACCAGTACCTTTATGGTGCCAGCATTATGAAGTTCTTTGGCAAGGAGACTGGCGATGGTTTCTTCCTAAGGGGTGACTTGGGTTTTGCAGATGCAAATGAAGTTGTCAGTGGATCAGGTGTAACTTTAACGCATTCGCTTGATGGCGGCATGGGCATATTATTCGGTATTGGTTACGGGATACCGGTATCGGAAGAGTCGCGCATCCTGTTCAGTATCAATATTCACAACAATGATATTGAAAATGAAAACTGGTCGGCTGTGTCGTTTAATCTTGGTGGTCTGTGGTAATCCTGCGGTAAAGAATATTTTGCTGTCAGTATCGTCTATTAGTCGTATGCCCCTGATGGCGTAGATGCAACATCATCGGGGATACAATATTAAATAGATTAGATTTGCTTATAGTGCTACGACTTCCTGAGATTTGACATAGTCAGCATTAACGTGGGCAATACCACGGTTTACAATTTCATACCCTGAGTGGTTTTTTAGTAGTTACTCCGTAGTAACCCCGGCAGATGGCTGTTAATCCAGTGCCGGTAAAGGTTACTGGTAAAATTGGCCGGCCCCGATTTTGATGTGCTTTCTGTACAGGCTTAAATCTGCAAAACTACGCTCGCTATGCTGTATTTACTGTGCACTACATATCTGATATGTGGTTACTTTATGGCGATAGAATCAATCGTACCGAGCCTGGCTTATTGTTATTGTTAGTTATCAGTGCGCAAAAACAAATACACATTAATAGTAGAGTTATAAGTCAGATGTAAAATATAGAATGAAAGGACACCAGATAAAGCAAACAAAGGACTGGACAATTAATTAATGAAACAGATACAAGCCATACCCGGATTTATCATAGAACATTTTTCTGAGGCAGTTTATGTTGTCGATGCAGATGCAAATTTTATCGATTCAAATACGGCCGGTTATGAGTCACTGGGCTATAGCCGAGACGAGTTAACAGACTTCAAGTTCTATGATATTGATCAGGGTCTCACATCGGGCAAATGGCATTCTGCATGGCAGGAATATAAAGTACTTGGCTCGGTTGTTTCTGAGTCGGTATTTCAGGCCCAAAGTGGTGACCAGTTTCCAGTAGAAATTAGAACCAGTTTTTTTCTTCATGATAACAGGGAATACCTCTGTATTTTTGTCAGTGATATTACTGAACGTAAAAAAACAGAGCTGGAAATAGAGCAGTCCAGGAGGGAGTGGAACTATGCCATGGATTTCTTTGATGACCCCATTTATCTGCTCGACCTGGACAGACGGGTAGTACAGGCCAACCAGGCCTTTTACCGGCTGGTACATGCCAGTGAAGCAGATATTATTGGTCGTCATATCACCGAGATTCTCCACCCCGAGGGAGAGGCGGTGCCTTGTCCTGTCTGTATGGCGCAGGAAGAAAAGCGCGATGCCTCAATTATCATGGAGCCGGACCACCCTGACAATCCCGCAGGTATTCCCATTGAAGTTATCTGCCGGATAATTCGTAAGCCGGACGGCGATCCTACCGGCATCCTGATGACGATTCATGATCTTTCGCGTGCACGTGAAGTCAAGGAACAACTGATACAGTCGCAGGCAGTGTTTAAAAGCACCATCGAAGGCATCATGATCACCGATCTGAGTCTGGAGATCATTGCTGTCAATCCTGCCTTTACCGCCATAACGGGTTATACCGAAGAAGATGCATTGGGTAATACGCCACGCCTGCTACAGTCAAAATACCACGATGAGGCCTTCTACCGTGAGCTATGGTCAATACTGAAGAAGAATGGCAGTTGGCAGGGTGAGGTCTGGAACCGGCGAAAAAATGGTGAGGTTTACCCCGAATGGCTCACTATCAACATAGTCAGGGATGATGATGGCAACCCGGTCAACTATATCGGTGTTTTCTCCGATATTTCCCAGCTCAAGCAGTCGCAGACAGAGCTTGAGTTCATGGCGCATCATGATCCGCTCACAGCCTTGCCGAACCGTTTATTGTTCCATGATCGACTAAAGCATGCCATTGACAGGGCAAGGCGCAATAACAACAAAATGGCAGTCCTGTTCCTGGACCTGGATCGTTTTAAACACATCAACGACAGCCTGGGGCATACCATTGGTGACCAGATGCTGATGAAAGTGTCGCAACGATTCAAACATCAGATCAGGGAAGAAGACACGGTAGCACGCCTCGGTGGCGATGAATTTGTCATCCTGATCGAGGATCTCGACGATAGTGATATGGCCGCGGTACTGGCAGAAAAAATCAGCAAGTCACTGGAGGAGCCCTTCAGTATTCATAGTTACGAGCTGGTTGTCGGGGTCAGTATTGGTATCAGCCTGTTTCCACGAGATGGTACAACAGTAGAAGAGTTGCTGCGCAATGCAGATTCCGCCATGTACCATGCCAAGGAACTAGGGCGTAATACCTACCAGTTTTATACCCAGGCACTGACCGATCACGCCCTTGAACACCTGCTACTCGGTGGCCAGTTACGCAAGGCCATTGAACAGGACGAGCTCGTGCTGTACTACCAGCCACAGGTTGACCTGAAAAGCGGCAGCATCATTGGTATCGAGGTGCTGGTACGCTGGCAGCACCCCGAGCAGGGCATGATCATGCCGGAGCAGTTTGTTTATCTGGCAGAAGAAACTAACCTGATCATTCCCCTGGGTGAATGGGTATTACACCATGCCTGTGCACAGGCCCAGGCGTGGCTGGGCAGCGGTATAGATTTTGGCCATATCTCGGTAAACATCGCCGGGCCACAAATACTGCGAAGCGACCTGCTCGAAGTCGTGGGTAAAATCCTGGATGAAACTGGCCTACCGGCGGAACGATTAGAGCTGGAGATAACAGAAACCTTTATCATGGCCCACAAGGACAGGGTTGCGATCGACCTGTTACTGGCACTACGGAAACTGGGCATATCACTGGCAATTGACGACTTCGGCACCGGCTACTCATCACTGGCCTACCTCAAGCAGCTGCCAGTCAACAAGTTAAAGATTGATCGCAGCTTCGTCAAAGACCTGCCGGATGATGAAAATGATGCCGCCATTACCCGTGCCGTCATCGCGCTGGGCCACAGTATGCTGTACACCATTGTTGCCGAAGGTGTCGAGTCAGAGGCACAACGCAACTTTTTAGTCAGGGAAGGTTGTGAGCACGGGCAGGGATTTTACTATAGCGAACCTGTTGATGCTGAAGGCCTGGTCGCACTTATACAAAACCAGGAACAGGCAGACTGAGTTAAGTACCTCGCCGACCCGGCCTGAAGTAATGAGTGTTATCGTAAAAGCTCTCGACCTCATTACCCGCAAACCAGCCCGGCATACCGAGTACCGGGAACGGGTTCAGGTCGTGCGGCTGGCTGTACAGCTCGCCAGACTCAAAAATCATTGCCAGCTGCGCATCGATATCAGCGAGGCGCCCGGCGTGAGGCAGGGCAAAGTGGCTCTCGTCCACCAGTAGCAGAATCGCGTTTGCAGTCATGCCGATATAGGGCGAGAGCGCCTTCTCATACATGGCGTGGCCGAAGGTTGTGCACTCAAATTTACCCGCCAGTTTCTCGCGCTGCTGCCAGAACAACGGTTTCCACCTGAAGTCCCGCACCAGTTGCAGTAGTTCAGGCTCACTGCTGGTAATGACCGCACCACCTTCATCGAATAGCGACAGCATATTTTCTACCGACGTGCGCCGGCCTAACTCGCCGGCCTCAATGCGCTGCCTCGCCCGCGGTATATGGATGGCATTGATCACCGCCTTGGTCTTCGGGAAGATAAACCAGGTCAGTAGCTGGAAGAAGTCATGCCAGTTGTGCGTCCGCGTCTGGATCTCACCGTGCAAATAGATGCGCGGCGCATAGTGCTGCTCGAAGTGGCTGGGCCTGCCTTCCTGCGCGACGATCTTCAGCGCGGCGCCGTGCTGGGTACGCAGCGGTGGGCTCACGCTGTCGAACAGCTGCTGGTAGGCATCCAGCCCCGGCCACTCGGCATAGCTGCGGAACGGGGTCAGTAGTGGGCGCAGCGGCTCGAACAGGGGCTGGTCGCTGTCGAAGTCAGGGCGCCACGGCACCAGTGCATCGATACGGGTATTGGTTTTCACGTTGGTTTATTTTGAGTTTTTGAGAGGGATGAAAGATAACTGAAATGTATCTTTCTGTCATTCACCTGACTACCAGGGATAATTAAACATAATACTGGTAGCAGAGCCTTCATCCCCCACGGCAAGATCAAGACGATAGGTGTAGCCTGAGGCAGAGACCATACGCAAACCCACACCGAGAGTATCACGGGATAAATCCCACAAACCGCTCTGGCTTTCAGCAACAGTGCCTAGCTCATAAAAGAAGGCGACCTGTATAGAAGTCCGCACATCCTTCCATATCCAGTAGTTAAACGGAGTCGATTCTTCAGTGATGTTCCAGCGAAACTCAGAGCTAAAATAGGCCATGGCAGCGCCCTTAAAACGATCCATAGGATAGGCACGTAGCAGTGAATCTCCTCCAAGAGAAGCTGCCGTACCGTTACGATTAGCTGCCTGGGCATTACTCACCAGCGACTGACAAGATGCATCGGCCAGATTACAGTTATAGTGATTCGGCCCAGCCAAAATCGCAGCATCAGTCTCCCCCGGGCTATCTACGATTGCACGGGAGTTTCGATAATTAAACCCCAGCGTACTCTGTTTACCCATCGGGAAATAGAGCGACATGGAGATATCCCAGACGGAAAAATCAGGGGCATCATCAGATTGCCTGGGGGAAAGGCTATTGGTTAAAGTGAAGCTAACACCTTTTCGGGGATCATACATGTCATCGGTAAAATCGAGCGCCACTCCCCAAAAATAACTTCGATGGGGTTCGGTGAGGTCAATATCCTGTAAAGGATTACTGTCTTTATCGAGAATGCGATCCAGGTTAACCCTCTGGTAAGAAGAGCCTATAGAAAATTCGACTCGGCGTTGGTTGAATAAAAAACGGATTTGAGGATTAAAAAATTCAACATCACTGACTTCAAGATACTGGTAATCATCCTTGGAGCTATCCATCCCCCTTGTAGAATACTGTTGAACCGTCGCCTTACTAATATCATTACCCTGTAAATCAATGATAACGGTTTCATCAACCAGGTGAATATCCTCAAGGCCCAGAACATAACCCTCGACATCGCCCAGCAGCCCCACGACATAAGTATCGGTATGGCTATCGCCTATATTGGCCAATGCACCAACTATCATTAAACCGGAACCAAGCCCAGGCAGGCTATAGGGCATGGGTAAGATCAAACGTCCCTCTTGCTGGGGGAACTGGCCGCGACGTCGCTCTGATTGGAAAAAACCATCCTCATTAGCAGAAGCTACAGGCGACAATAGCGAGAAACCAAGCAAACCTAAAAACAGATAGCGAGACCTGAAATAAAATTGACCTTTCCTGTAATTTTTATACATGCCTGACTCCCGAGCTATTTCACTGGGATTCTATCAAAGATTAATTTTACATCTAAAAATTCAAGGAGCGTTACAATTTGCCCGATGATAACTGGCCACGTACATTAAGCGCTCACACCCAAATGTAAAAAAACAAATAAATAAAAAATAATGTGAAAGAAAAGGAGTGCGCTGCATTCAGTGCGTTCGCTTTTTATTGAATGCATTAGTGTTAGGGTATTGAGGTATCGACTGCCGTTACATGGTTATTACGAAATAAGTAACGATCGTTATGGCCAGGGCAACTGGTATATAGAATATCAGTGCACAAAAACCGGACAGGTCAGCGCAGGTCTTTTGCATGCCGCAGGTTTCACAGATTTTTTCTTTTATGGACATGGTTTTTACGTTTATTTTTTTCATGCTATCTCGAAGTCGTAGTGATAAATCAGCTGGAAACCCTATTGGCTACCGGCTTTAAAGCGCCAGCAGTATAGGCATCAGCGTGATTTACTAAACATGATATATATCAAGAAACCTGAAAAAAGAGCGTGGTTGGGAAGGGGTATTATTTTGCATGTGCAGGCAATAAACTTGAATTCCGCTGTGCTTTATCCAGGTCCATGCGGATGATTTAAAAATAATACACATCCCGTTTACCTGTCATATACTGTTCAAACCGCCACACACCAGGGTACAAGCCTATGAAACACAGCCTGTTAAAAATAGCCGCCTTTGTTACCGCGCTGCTGGCCTGCACCTCCCTCTGGGCAACCGAGGTTGAAACACTGCTATCTGCCGAAGAAGCGCCCGACGGCGTAGTCTTCGAAATTGTAAGCGGCGAGAAAGGCCTGCTCAGCAAGCTACTGCCCACTATCAAGGCCGACATCAAAAAACTGCGCGAGCGTTTTCCCGGTTTAGACATTGCCATCGTCACGCACGGCAACGAGCAATTTGATTTATTAACGGAGAAGCGCGACAGCGAAACCGCCACGCATACACTGGCCAAAGAACTGGTCAATGTGGATGAAGTCAATGTCCATGTCTGTGGGGAACATGCCCGCTGGCGCGACAAGGCACCGGAAGACTTCCCGGATTATGTCAATGTCGCCGCCACCGGCCCCGCGCAAATAAGAACCTATGTTGATATGGGGTATGTGGTTATTAGTTTACCGTAGGTGGGGTGGGAATTGTCAGGTTGGCGATGGGTTTAAGGGGTAGTCGTGTAGGTAAAAAAATCCCGGAATCCGCCAGGCTTCATCCGGGATCTTTGCTAATTGTTAACAGGAATTATTGAATTGTTATAGGTATTTCGACATAAAATTTAGGCCCATGATCATCTTGTATCTTAATGTTAAGCCAATAGCCTCCTGAGGGAATATCACTCAAATTCATGGATGTATTACAAGTGTATGTCGCCTGGCTGCAGGTAGCCTGGTTAACTTCAGCTACTACGACTGAATTAGGTTTATTAAGTTTGAGTTGATATTGAGTTGTACGAATAGTGTTTAAATCAAGTTGGTCTGTCCAAATCAAAATATTTAACGTAATACCTTGAGGGTAGATACCCTCAGGGGAATCAGGATCGCTGTAGTCATTAGTAATGCTCAAATTCCAGCCTTCTGAATTCGGAGAAAGAATATTGGCTGGATCAATATCATTTCCATCATTTATACCATCCCAGTCTGTGTCAGGATGTAAAGGATTCAGATCCAAGGCAATCTCATCGATAGTGAATATCCCATCGTTGTCAGAATCAGGGTACTCATAAGCGCCAATATCAGGAGCGCCATCTACTGGATTGCCATTGATATCCTGAAGAAGGACCACATCAGCTCCAGAGTTTATCGCTGGCGAGTTGGCAGTAAGAGAAAAGTCAGATATCTGAGGATCAATGGAAGGATTAGCCAGCATTGGGTCAGCAACAAAACTACCATCCAGGTCTTGTCCGCTTGCCTGTTGATAATCGCTAAATGTTGCATAGTCTCCATGCCAGTTAAATAACGGCATGCCTGCGCTACCATCCGGATAATATAAATTGTGAGAAAGAATAGAGCTATTAAGGTCGTTGCTTATTGTATTCGATCCGTCAAGCTCCAGATGTTTTTCTACAGGATCCAGAGAGAGGTTGTTTATAAATACAAATCGACCAGCAAAACTGGTGGAGCCAGAAAAATTGAATCGATTGGCATACATTATATTGTTGTACCAGTAGTTAGGTCCATCTTCCTCGCGCGGTGTGTTGTTTTGTCTAAGGCCACTGCCTTTCAATTCTTGCCCTGGTCCAAAACCATTGTTATAAACAATATTATGGTGAATTAAATTATTGTAGTTATAGCCTCGGATAGGTCCATTAGTGATCCCGTGATTATCCTGTGAGCCACCCATATATATGCCATACGTATCTATGTTATGCATAATATTGTATCTAAACACATTACCAAAGGCGGGATAGCCAGGTCCGCTCCATAGATCTATTCCGACTACTCCATCGGATCCAATATTATTTTCAA
>JAOUPA010000129.1 GCA_029880105.1 Gammaproteobacteria bacterium | reverse complement strand
AGCCACTCTCTGGGCATTATTTTTTATTATTGACCGAGCGTGGTGACACATTACGCTCGCGCTCACTCTGGGATGTTGAATTAAAAAGTGAACACCTTAACAGTGGCGAACATCAGGTACGACGAATTACTGGTCCATCTAAACAACCGCTAATTCTCTGGTCAGCGGGTTATAAAAAAAATAACCAGTCTGTCACAATTATGGTTGCAGAAGATATCTCGCAATTAGAACAGCGACTCTTACAAAATGCAGTTTTATTACTTGTATTGACCATTGCTTTTTTATTCCTCATTTTATTTATTCAACGCCATATTGTGCGTCGTTCTTTTGCACCACTACGGCAACTCGGCCAGGAAATTGAGCAGCTTGAGCGCGGCGATATTGATCAGCTTACCGAGTCTGTACCAAAAGAAGTACAACCACTGGTGATAGAGGTTAATCGACTATTATTGGTGATGGCGCGTCGCCTTGAACGCTCGCGTAATGCACTGGGCAACCTCGCGCATGCACTTAAAGGCCCGCTTAACCTGCTGACCCAGCTTGCTGACCACACCGAAACGCCAGCTACAATCAGGCAGGAGTTGCAACTGCAGACAACCACGCTAAGAAATCAGATTGAACATGAACTGGTACGCGCAAGACTGGCGGGATCGGGCAGTGCATCCCAGCGTTTTAATCCTGCTGATGAGTTGCCCTTACTGATTACTGTTTTACAGCGTGTCTATCACGATAAAAATATTGCTTTTGACTACTACGTACCCGAGCATCATTTTATCAATATCGATCGTCATGATTTTCTGGAGCTGCTGGGTAACCTGCTCGATAATGCAGCGAAGTGGTCACAGTCACGTGTGCACTGCAACATTGAGCTCAGCGATGGCATTCATATCATAATTGAAGATGATGGTGCAGGCGTCACCAGTGAAGAGCTGGCCAGGCTTACCGAGCGTGGCCACCGTATTGATGAGTCTTTACCTGGCCATGGCCTGGGCCTGGCGATTGTTAAGGAAATTGTTGAGCTTTACAGGGGCACCTTGCTGTTTGACAGCTCACCAGTGTTAGGCGGTCTTCGTGTCAGGGTAAGACTTCCTCTTACTTCCTAATACGATTGAAAACTGGGCGCTATTTAATCGATTTTGTATGTCGAATAATATCGCCCGACATCAGGAATATAATATCTTCCGCAATATTGGTGGCGTGGTCGGCGATTCGCTGTACCTGTCTGCAGACTTTCAGGATGCTTAGGTGCTGTTCGGTATTTTCCGGTGCCGCCTTGATGCTTTGTACCTGCCCCTGGTGAATTTTCTGCGCAAGCTGACGAATACCCTGTCCCAGTTCCAGCACATTTTTTGCTAAATCCAAATCGCTTTCAACGAAGGCGAGCATACTCTTTTTCAGCATCATCCGTGCCTGTGTTGATAGTTCAAACAGTTCTTCAGGTACTTCAACATTCGGCAGATCTGCAAGTGTCAGCGCCTCTTCAGCGATGATAACCGCGTGGTCGCCAATACGTTCCAGATCACTGTTAATTTTTAACACGGAAATAATCAGTCGAAGATCGGTCGCCACTGGCTGGTGCAGTGCCAGCAGTTTCAGGCAGTCTTCTTCCATTTCAATTTCTGCCCTGTCGACTCCGCTATCCTTACCAATCACTTTTTCAGCAGATTCTTTATCAAGCGCGGTCATGGCTTTAATAGAACGTCCCACCTGTTCTTCTACAGTATCTGATAATTCGACCAGGTGTTTATTCAGGCGATTCATCTCGCGTATAAAATGTAATGACATGTTTTCTCCTTGTTCGGGCTAGCCGAATCGTCCCGTAATATAATCGCGGGTTCTTTTATCAACGGGGTTCTGGAATATCTGTTCTGTTCTACCCACTTCTACCAGCGAGCCCATATGGAAAAATCCGGTCTGTTGCGAAACACGTGCTGCCTGTTGCATGGAGTGAGTTACGATAATAATAGTATAGTTGGCCTTAAGCTCCCACATCAGTTCTTCGACATGATTGGTCGCAATCGGGTCGAGCGCAGAGCAGGGTTCGTCCATCAATAGAACTTCAGGATTAATCGCGATTGCGCGTGCAATACATAACCTCTGTTGCTGACCACCGGACAGGCCCAATGCTGAATTATGCAGGCGGTCTTTGACTTCATTAAACAGTCCTGCTTTATCAAGGCTGTTGGTGACAATTTCTTCGAGATCGTCTTTATCTTTTGCCATGCCATGAATACGTGGGCCGTAGGCAATATTATCAAAAATACTTTTCGGGAATGGGTTAGGTTTCTGGAACACCATACCGATTTTTCTGCGCAGTGCAACAATATCAACACTGGGTGCGTAGATGTCTTCCTTATTCAGGGTAATCTGGCCGGTGATGGTGCAATTTTCTATAACATCATTCATGCGATTCAGGCAGCGCAGAAAGGTGGACTTGCCACAACCTGATGGGCCTATCAGTGCCGTGATTTGCTGCTGTTTTATGTCAATGGATACATCGTGTAGTGCCTGTGTTTTTCCATAAAATACATTCACACTATCGGCGCGCATCACAGGGTTAGCATTATTGTTCATACCTTGCTCTACTTGTTGGATATTCTTGTTTTGTTACGGATAAGCACGGCCAGCAAGTTCATCACAATCAAAAATACAATAATGACCATAATTGCGGCTGCAGTCTTTTCAACAAAGCCGCGCTCGGCACTCTCTGCCCATAAATAAATCTGTACCGGTAGTGCCGTTGCTGGGTCAGTCGGTGTGCCTGGCACATTGGCGATGAAGGCAACCATGCCAATCATCAGCAGCGGCGCAGTTTCACCCAGTGCCTGTGCCAGCCCGATGATGGTACCGGTTAGCGTGCCCGACATAGCTGCAGGCATAACGTGGTGGAATACTACCTGTATCTTTGATGCACCCATGGCCATACCCGCTTCGCGAATACTCGGCGGTACCGTTTTGATTGCGGAGCGGCAGGCAATGATAATAGTAGGCAGCGTCATCAATGCCAGTACAATACCCCCAGCCAGCGGTGTACTGCGTGGCGCATTAAAAGTATTAAGAATCACTGCGAGACCGAGCAGGCCAAAAATAACAGAGGGCACGGCGGCAAGATTATTAATGTTGGCCTCGACGATGCGGGTAATAAATGAATCACGTGAAAACTCTTCAAGATAGATAGCTGCGGCTACTCCCAGAGGGAATGAAATTAACAGGCAAATCATTAGCGTGTAGATGCTACCAACTACGGCGCCGCCAATACCGGCAATCTCCGGGTAACGCGAGTCGGCACGTGTGAAGAAGTCACTATTAAATTTCACCGTGACCATTTTTTTATTAATTAATGTCTGTAACCATTGCTGTTGTTGCTGATCAAGGCGGCTTTTAATTTCTTCACCACGCTGACTGGCTTTATAGAACTGATCAACATCTGAGGACATTGGCACAGTGAGGGTTACTTTACTGCCAATACTTTCTGGATGGTTGAATAACTGATTACGAATGTCATGTTCGGCACCCAGGCTGATCAACTTGTACAGGTTGCGTTTGTCCTTGCTTTTACTTACTTCTGGAAATAATGCATACAATGCCTGCTTTGCTACTTTGAGTGTATTGGCCTGTTGTATTGCTTCAACACTTGCTGTCTGGCTGATGCCGAGGTCATCCGTATTTAGATTAAACTCCATGGTAATAACTGTCTGCCTGAAGGCATCGTAACCAGTCGTAAATATATTACCGAGCAAAAATAACAGGGCGCCGCCTGCTATCATCAGGCCAAGTATGCCGTAGGCTCGAAATCGCATATCGGCAAACATACGCCTGCGATCTCTTTTCTGTTGCTGTATTAAGTTTTGATCAGGCATATTGTTCCCGGTATTTTCTAACTACACGCAGCGCGATAATGTTAAGCATTAACGTAAAACAGAATAGCGTTAGACCCAGTGCAAATGCAGATAGTGTCTTTGGGCTATCGAATGACTGATCACCAACCAGGGTGGTTACAATCTGTGCGGTAATCGTCGTAACACTTTCTAGTGGATTCGCTGTCATATTCGCAGCCAGGCCAGCAGCCATAACCACGATCATGGTCTCACCAATAGCTCGTGAAAATGCCAGCAGCAGGGCAGATACGATACCGGGCAGGGCAGATGGTAATACGACCTTTACTATCGTCTCGGCCTTGGTTGCACCCATTGCCAGTGAACCATCACGCAGGGATTGCGGTACAGCAGAGATTACATCTTCTGATAATGAAGACACGAATGGGATAATCATCACACCCATGACCAGGCCAGCGGCAAGCGCGCTTTCCGATGAGGCACTGATACCAAAGTGTTCACATAAATCTACAATCAAGGGTGCCACTGTAAGTGCGGCAAAAAAGCCATACACTACGGTAGGTATGCCCGCGAGGATCTCCAGTGCGGGTTTGGCAACGACTCGTATCTTCGGTTGCGCGTATTCCGACAGATATATCGCCGAATACAATCCCACAGGGACTGCAACCGCCATAGCAATTAAGGCGATTAATAGTGTACCCGCAAAGAGTGGCAAGGCACCAAATGCCCCAGAGCTTCCTACCTGATCGGCACGGATCGCCATTTGTGGACTCCAGTGTGTACCAAATAAAAATTCGGTAAATGGCACCTGATTAAAAAAGCGCAGGGTTTCAAACAGCAGTGCCAGCACGATACCTGCAGTAGTCAGTACTGCCACACCAGAGCTGGCAGCGAGTAATAGCTTAATTATTCTCTCGACCTGTTCACGTGCGGGTGTGTTACGGTGAAATTTTTTTGTTACACCTCTAAATCCCAACAGGCCTGCAATTATCATCATCCAGAATATAGCGCTATCGGTATTCTGTTTTGTTACTCGATAATGCTCTACTGCTTTATTGATCGTGGCATTGAATGCATTTTCCTTGATCAGGCCATCCGCTATCTGGACAATCTGTAGATAATGAAAATCGGGATCAGCCAGGGTAATCTGGTTGTTGTGTGTCAAATCCGACATCACGGTGGGTTTGATGATCAGGTTATCACTGATCAGCCAGATGGATGCTGTCATCATCATCGGCAGTGCAACCTTGAGGCCATGGTTCATACCATGATAAATCGGTCTCGAACGCAGATTATGTATATTTTTGCTTCGCTGCCAACCGAAAAAGCCCGACATCAATGTCAGGCAAATTGCGGTTATCAATATAACAATACTGTTCATCTTCTGCGGCAATTACTCTTTATTCTGCAATAACACTTAAGCTTTCAGTGTTTTTTCGCAGTTTCTCGCGTTGTTCCTTAGCTAGAGGTACCAGTCCAGCATCAACGAGGTAGCCATCATCTCCGATAGCTTTTTCATTAACAAACGCCTGCAGGTATTCATTTAGACCTGGGATC
>JAOUPA010000027.1 GCA_029880105.1 Gammaproteobacteria bacterium | reverse complement strand
CACCCGTTCATTGGCCGTGAGCATGGTTCGGGTACGCAGGAAGTGGTCACCAAGTATATCGAGAAGCACGGTGACCATGATTTGCTGGATGTCTGTTTTGAACTGAGCAGCCCTGAGGCCATCAAGGGTGCAGTAGAGGCAGGTATGGGTATTTCAATCGTATCGAAGGCCACTATCCTGAAGGAGCTACGCCTGGGTTCGCTGACAGCGGTGAACCTTTCGCCAAAACTGGAGCGTCCTTTTTCTTTTGTGCGCCAGCGTTATAAATTTAAATCGCGTGCTGCCGATGAATTGTTGAGCTTCGCACAGGAATTTTGTAAAAAGATTTAAGTCGAAGTTTTTAATCGTATTGCGTAGATGAACTATGAGTCGTAATTCCAGATCACTGGTTGAAATTTTTGAAACGCTGGATGCCGATCGTCAGGCCAGTTTGCTCGATTTTGCGGAATTTTTGCAGTCCAAAGGTAATCTTGCGCTTAAGGAAGTTATTCCTCCGGTGCTAATTCCACGGCCTGAGAGTGAAACGGTAGTCGGTGCGATCAAGCGACTGAAACAGACGTATCCAATGATCGACAGTATGAAAGTTTTTTCTTCAGCCTCCGAACTGATGACAGAGCACATGGTCAAGGGGAGGGACGCCAACGAAGTGATCGATGAGATGGAAAAAATATTTGAAGACTTTTATTCAAAAATGCTTGAGGAGTTTCAATGCTAGATATCCTTAAGGACTGGTATGAAAAGCATTTCTCCGATCCTCAGGTTGTTATTCTTGCGCTGATTATTCTTTCAGGCATTGCCATTATTTTTTTTCTGGGCGATGTGCTCGCGCCGGTACTGGCCGGTATCGTTATAGCCTATGTGCTTGAGGGCCTGGTGCTGAGAATATGTAAGCTGGGTGCGCCACGGTCTGTTGCTATCGCTGTCAGCTTCAGCCTGTTTATTACCAGCATCATATTGCTATTGTTTGGCCTGATACCACTGGTCTCCAAACAGTTGACGCAGCTCATTACTAATTTACCCGGCATGCTAAATAAGGCGCAGCAGCTCGTGATGACATTGCCGGAGAAATTTCCTGCACTAGGCAGTGACCAGCTTGAGAAAATGGTAGCCAGTTTTAATGCGGAGCTGGTCAATCTTGGGCAGACCCTGTTATCAGTTTCACTAGATTCTGTGGTTGATGTTTTCACGCTGCTGGTTTTTCTGGTGGTTGTACCCCTGCTGGTATTTTTCCTGCTTAAGGATAAACAGAAGATCGTCGACTGGTTACAACGATTCCTTCCCGAGGGCAAAGGCCTGGCCTATCAGGTGTGGCATGATGTAGATATAAAAATGGGTAACTACATTCGTGGCAAGTTACTGGAAATTCTGATCGTTGGTGTCGCGACCTTTATCCCGCTTAAGATCATGGACCTGAATTATGCGGCCACACTGAGCTTGTTTGTTGGTCTTTCGGTGATTATTCCCTATGTCGGTGCAGTTGCGGTGACAATCCCGGTGGCCCTGATTGCGTGGTTCCAGTGGGGTGCGAGCAGTGAATTTGTTTACCTGATGGGTTTTTATCTGCTAATACAGTTTCTTGATGGCAATATCCTGGTGCCATTACTTTTTTCTGAGGTGGTGGATATGCATCCAGCAGCGATCATAATCGCTGTACTAGTCTTCGGTGGATTGTGGGGGGTCTGGGGTGTATTTTTTGCTATTCCGCTGGCGACGCTGATTCAATCTGTACTTAATGCCTGGCCATCCATGCAACTATCGCAATCTGTTTAATAATTATATTGAAATTGTTAGTCGCAACGCTCAACCTTGTTACGGCCGCCGCTCTTGGCCTTATACAGGGCTTCATCAACACGTTTTATAAAGGATTCTGTCGTGTCATCTTTATTTAGATCGGTGACGCCAAAGCTGGCGGTAAACGCATTGATTTTCTTTATTTTGGTATCTTCAATAACCTTGCGTAGTTTTTCTGCGACTGACTCTGCGCTGTTAACATCTGAATTGGGCATAAGGATCATAAATTCTTCGCCACCCCAGCGGGCAAACATATCGACTTCGCGGATGTTGTTGTGAATAGTAGATGAAAATATTTTTAGCGCATTGTCGCCAACATCGTGGCCGAATTCATCATTGATTTTTTTGAAGTGATCAATATCACACATAATTATCGACAGGCCGCTGTCATAACGTTTACTGCGTTCAACTTCCCGTTCAAGTAATTCATTGAATTTTCTTCGGTTATAAATCGATGTGAGCGGGTCTGTTTCGGATAGTTTCTCCAGTTCATCAATGGCATGTTTACGTTCGGTGATTTCCATTTCCAGCTCTGCCACCATTTCCTGAAGGCGCTCCTGATAATTTTTTAACTGTATGGTCATGCTATGGATTTTATCGATGAGTCTTTCTGTATAGGCAGAGAAGATTAGAAAAAGCAGTACGACAAAGGTGCGCATCCATAGCTTTTCACCACTGGGGCTGAATATACTTTCCAGATAGGTGGTGCCGTCAATGGCAAACAGGGAGTCAATAAAGGCATTGACGATCCAGAAGATAATCGCCAGTAGTACGCCAAGAATGGTTATTTTATTTTGCATGTCCAGTCCGTTAATTTATATGCATAGCTAATTTATTTCTTTCACTGAGATCAGTACTTCTTCAACGTGATCTTTTAGTTTAACCTTGCGCCATTCCTTCCTTAATACGCCCTTTTTGTCGATCAGGAATGTGCTGCGTTCAATGCCACGTACCTGTTTGCCGTACATATTTTTCATTTTGATGACATCGAACTCTGTGCACAGCACCTCATCGGCGTCAGAGAGAAGATCAAAATTGAAGCCCTGTTTGGTTTTGAAGTTCTCGTGTGATTTTATACTGTCGCGTGATATGCCAAAAATGACTGTGTCCTGACGGCTAAAGCGAGCTTTGGCATCGCGAAAATTCTGTCCCTCGGTAGTACAGCCCGGCGTGCTATCCTTGGGGTAAAAATACAGAACAATATTCTTGTCCTTGTAATCTTTCAGATTGACTGTTTTGTCGCCCGTTGCCGGCAGGCTAAAATTTTTTACTTTCTTACCAAGGCTTACCATTTTTGCATCTCATTTCAGGAGGCGGAAATTTTTGCATCCAGGTTTAACTCATCACACATATCCAGAAATTCTTCGCGTAAATCGGCAATATTAACTTCTCTGGGAATGCCGATTGTCATCAAAACTGAAAACATCGGTGTGCCGGTGTGCGGTGCAGGATATCTGTCAGTTTCCAGGTCAACAATATTGATGTTACGTGTTGAAAAAAAGCTGGCCAGTGTGTGCACAATACCGGGGTGGTCAATGGCGATGACTTCGACATCGTAGGGTATCTGTGTATGCGATGGTACGGGTGCCGTGGTTTCTTTAATCGTTAGAGTCATATCGAGTTCTGATTCGATATTCTGTTTCTCGCTAACGAAGCTATTGATGGCCTGTTTATCGCCGGAAACCAGCAGCAGGATGGCAAACTCGCCACCGAGTACGCTCATCCGGCTGTCTTCGATATTAAGCTCAAGTGTGAACAGTGCTTTGCTCAGTTTATCGACAATGCCGGGGCGATCGTTGCCCAGGGCGGTGATTACTAATTTTTGACTCATCTTTAAGGGTTATTTTGTTAATTTAGGAGAGCTTAAGTGTAAACAATGTCTGTCAGGAATGACAGCAGGCAGGTGATGAAGGGGGGATATTTTGTGACTTGAGGTATTGCTCTGGTCAGGCGCTATCTAGTCGATGCCGCCATGGCCAAGTTCAGATAGCTCACGGTTAATCAGGTCAGCGCTTTTGAGATTGAGCTTCAGCAAACGTTGCAGGTGTTCCAGGCTTTCCTTTTCTATCTGCATATATTCCAGGCCCCAGAGGTTATCTTTAATATATTTGATGCGGACACGTGCAGAAATCGTCACGTCATCAGCCAGAAACAGGGCAATAGCGCAGGGTTTGCTGGTATCGATGTCCAGGTTACCCGGAGGTTCGACCAGCATGCCTTTGAGCGATATATCCAGCAGATTGGCTGTCCATTCCGCATCGCCACTCTGCATGACAATTTCGGCATGGAACGGAATACGACTGAAATGGCGCCGCTCGTTACTGTGCATAAGGTTGTTTTCCAGATTCATGCAGGTGAGTATAGACATGAAACTAAATTCAGCCACAAAATGGGCAGGTTATTTATTGAAATTGTAGGGAAAAATTGCTTAACTGTGCGCCCTGTTTCAGGGCTGTTAAAAACACCGTAAATCCCCCTGGAATCAAACTCTAACCTTCGAGAATATTATGTTTCGTGGAAGTATGGTGGCATTGGTAACTCCAATGCATGCTGATGAAAGTGTTGATTATGATAGCCTGGCCGGGCTGGTTGAATTTCATATCAAAAATGGCACGGCTGCCATTGTTTCTATGGGTACAACGGGTGAATCCGCGACGCTGGAAATGGATGAGCACTGTGAAGTGATCCGCCGTACTATCGAGATGGTCAAAGGCAGGATCCCGGTCATTGCTGGAACCGGGGCGAATTCGACCACCGAGGCGATTCAGCTGACTCAGTGCGCCCGTGATGCTGGTGCCGATGCCTGCTTGCTGGTGACGCCTTACTACAACAAGCCAACCCAGGAAGGCCTATATCTACATCATAAAAAAATTGCTGAGGCCGTTGATATTCCTCAGATTCTCTACAATGTGCCGGGTCGAACTGCCTGCGACATGCTGCCTGATACCGTGGTCCGCCTGTCCAAAATCCCTAATATCATCGGTATTAAGGAGGCCACCGGTGATTTGAATCGATTACAGGAAATACAGTCGAAGGTAGCTGAGGGTTTCGAGATTTACAGTGGTGATGATGCTACAGGTACCGAGTTTATGCTGCGTGGTGGACACGGTGTTATTTCAGTTACAACCAATGTTGCGCCTAAAGCCATGTCAGACATGTGTGCCGCTGCACTCGCGGGAGATCGTGAGCTGGCCGAGGCGATCAACAAACCGCTGATGGGCCTGCATAAAAACCTGTTTCTTGAGGCCAATCCAATCCCGGTTAAATGGGCGCTGGCTGAAATGGGGCTGATGCCCAGAGGTATTCGTCTGCCTTTGACGCCGCTGAGTCAGCAATACCACCAGCCTCTGCGTGAGGCCATGCAGCAGGCGGGCGTGATCTGAACCCTGTTTCTTTAAAGGACAATTTGATGTTAAGAATAATTTATTTGATGGCCATTTTTGCTGCGCTGGTTGTGAGTGGCTGTAGTTCAGATGGTAATAAACGCCGTCAGGAATATCTGGATGCGGATTATTATACCCGCCTGGAATTACCCCCCGACTTAACGGCGCCCGAGGATAAGAACCAGCTGGTAGCACCTGAACCAACGGAGCAGGCTGTTGAGCGCTTCAAGCGTGAAACCGTTAATCTGGGCGAAGGCCATGATGTGGGCAAGATGCCGGTCGCGATGAAAGTCGCAAATGCGCGCCTGAAGGCCGGGGACGGCGTATTCTGGCTGGAAGTCGATGAAAACGTAGATAAGCTGTGGCCGCAGTTGAGTGCCTTCTGGAGTCACGAAGGTATAAAAATCATGCGTAGTGAACCTGTGCTCGGTATGGTTGAAACCGACTGGGTGAGTAAATTACAGATTGATGATGATGCCGGTTTCCTTGAGAAACTGTTTTCTACTGCCAGTCCGGACAAGCTTGATAAATTTAGAATGCGGGTCGAGCCAGAACAGGATGTAAATAAAACCAGAGTTTTTATGTCACATTCGGGGCTGGAAAAACAGATTCAGGGTGATGATGTTAATTGGCGAAGTCGCTGTACCGAAGAAGACCTGGAACGCGAAATGTTAAATCGCCTGGCGCTGTTTGTGGGGCTGGATGAAAGTAATGCGCAAAAAGTTTTTGAAAATTATCGTCCTTATGCGTCAAGAATTAGCCTGCCTGATGATCGGCAGAATGTCTTAATCATTACTGGTACCATAGATTTTGTCTGGAAACGGACCCTGCGTGCAATTGATCGTCTAGGACTGGATGTGCAGGAAAGCAACGCAAAGGCGCACCAGGTAAAAGTCGCTATTGAAAGGCTCGGTGCTGAACAGATGGGTGGGGAACGTGATGAAATTGCCGAGTCGAGCTGGTTGATGCAGTGGTTGAAGGGAACAGGTGGTGATTATGCCAATGATGAAGAACGCCTGTTCGTACTCAAGCTTGAGACTAAGGAAGGTGAGGTGAATATGGAAATTCTACGTCCCGATGGTGAGCCTGCAGAGAGTGTTCTGGCGGAGCAGCTCAGAAAGAGTCTGGCTATAGAGTTGCAGTAAGTTACATTGCTTCCTGTTTCTGTATTCCTTGCAGAAACCTTTTAACGTAAAAAAACCCGGTGCTGTGCCGGGCTTTTTTATTTTGACGGAGGTTATTAATCAATCATGACTAATATTTTATATGGCTATAGTTTACAGCCAGATTGTTTATCCTTCAGGCCAATAGCATAGAGCATTTTGGTGGCCGGGCAGAAACCCGTGAATCCCATTTGAAATAAATTGGCACCGACAAAAAAAGTTAACCATAACCAGCTCATTTCTTTCAGGTTTACCTGTCCGGTAAAGTGAGCAGCTAGCAGGCTGGCCATAATAACAAAGCCGGCAAAAATTCCGATAAGGCTAAAGACTCTCATAATTTATCTCTGTGTTGAAAAAGTATTGTTTATGACTGTTTATCTTTTTTGATCAATGCATAAGCAGAATGATTATGAATTGACTCAAAATTTTCCGATTCGACTGTATATGCCTGAATACGGCTGTCTGCATTTAGTCTGGCAGCAACATCACGCACCATATCTTCAACAAATTTTGGATTGTCATAGGCGCGTTCGGTGACGATTTTTTCATCGGGTCGTTTTAATAAACCGAATAGCTCGCAGGATGCTTCCTGTTCGACAATATCGATGATTTCTTCAATCCAGATAAAGTCGGCAGTACGCACATTCACGGTTACGTGTGAACGCTGGTTGTGTGCGCCACGATCTGAGATTTTTTTCGAACAGGGGCACAAACTGGTAACTGGAACAACGACTTTTACATTGACCGTACGTTTGTCCTTTTTCTGGGCGCCTATGAAAGTAACCTTGTAGTCGAGCAGGCTTTGAACGCCTGAGGCGGGGGCCTTTTTATTGACGAAGTAGTGGAAACTCATTTCAATGTGCCCGCACTCAGCATCGAGTAACTGAGTCATCTCAGTGAGCATAACCTTGAACGAATCTACGGTGATCTCCCACTCGTGGCTATTCAATATTTCCACGAAGCGCGACATGTGTGTGCCCTTGAAGTCATGCGGCAGATCGACGTACATATTGAAGTTGGCAACGGTGTGCTGAATCTTGCCTTCGCGGTCTTTTACCTGGACGGGGTGAAGAATGTCCTTGATGCCGACTTTGTCGATGGCTATGGCACGATGATCCTGGCTGCTTTGTACATCGTGCATGTCGCAGGCTTCAGTGGGTTTTACACTGTTCTTGTCGGTCATTTTATTCATTCTCTTCGCTGTATTTCACGCAGGCGCGTTCGGTTTCCCATAAAGTCACGGCACTGACTTTGATGGTATCGGTATTCAGTTTTGCTGAAATCTCACGATAAAGATAAGCAGCAATATTTTCTGCTGTTGGGTTAATTTTGGTAAACGGCTCCAGTTCATTGAGGTAACGATGATCCAGTCTGTCACCTACCTCACGGGCTACCATTTTCATTTTCTTAAAGTCGACACCCATGCCAACTTCATCCAGTTTTGTGGCGATGGCTTCGAGCTCAACCTTCCAGTTGTGGCCGTGCATCCGGCTACAGGCACCAGGGTAGTCGCGTAATGTGTGCGCTGAAGCAAATTCAGTAATTACTTTCAGCTGGTATTTCGCAGACATGTTCTTTCGGGCCGTTCGAGGTTGTAAATACTTGAGTAAAACAGTCGGTTATTTTATACGATTTGGCTTATATTGGCAATTGCTGATTAAGCCGTTCGCGGATGCTTTCAAGAATGCCATCTTTGTCGAGACCCCAGTCGGTTAGCATCTCCTGCTGCGTGCCCTGTGCCACGTAATTATCGGGGAAACCGAGATGTAGCACGGGCAGGTTGCTCGATTGCGCATCCAGATATTCACTGACAGCGCTACCAGCGCCACCGGTGATGGCATTTTCTTCCAGTGTGACGATGAGCCTGTGGCTTTCGGTTATTTGCCTGATGGTGCTTTCATCCAGTGGTTTGACAAAGCGCATATTGACCAGTGTGGCGTCGAGTTCGTTGGCTACCTCGCGGGCGGTTTCCAGTAATGTGCCGAAAACCAGCAGGGCGATGTCTCTGCCCTGACGGCAAATCTGGGCCTTACCAAAGTCGATAGCACTGAGAGTTTTTGCGGGAATCCTGCCAGTGCCGCTGCCCCGAGGATAACGCACAGCAGCCGGACCATCGTGTAAGAAACCGGTGGTGAGCATGGCACGTGCCTCGATTTCATCGGCGGGGGTCATTATTACCATATTGGGGATGCAGCGCAAAAAACTGATGTCATAAGCACCGGTGTGGGTTGGGCCGTCAGCGCCGACAATGCCGGCACGATCGATGGCAAACAGTACGGGTAAATTTTGCAGCGCGACATCATGAATCAACTGGTCGTAGGCACGCTGTAAAAAGGTCGAGTAAATCGCGACTACTGGCTTTAGCCCGTCGCAGGCCATGCCGGCAGCCAGTGTCACCGCATGCTGCTCAGCGATACCAACATCGAAATAGCGTTTTGGGAATCTCTCCGAGAATTCAACCAGTCCCGAGCCTTCTCGCATCGCGGGAGTAATACCGATCAGTCGTTCATCCTGCTCGGCCATATCGCACAACCAGTCACCAAAAACCTGTGTAAACGTAATCGCGGATGGAGCTTTGCTGTTGTTGAATTCACCGGTGGCAGTGTCGAAGCTGCTGACGCCATGGAATTTGCCAGGGTCGTCTTCCGCAGGGAAGTAACCCTTGCCCTTACGTGTAACCACGTGCAAAAAGCAGGGGCCTTTATGTGTCGACAGGTTTTTCAGTACCGGTAGCAATGCACTGAGGTCATGGCCATCTACCGGGCCAAAATAATGAAAGCCCAGCTCTTCGAACAGGGTGCCGGGCACGATCATGCCTTTTACGTGCTCTTCGGTAAGGCGTGCTATTTCCAGAAAACCGGGAAGATTACCCAGGACCTTCTTGCTGCCTTCGCGTACAGTGGAGTAAAGGCTGCCCGAGAGTACACGGGTCAGGTGGTTGGACAGGCCGCCGACATTGGGAGAGATTGACATGTCGTTGTCGTTGAGTATTACCAGCAGGTCGGCATCACTGTCGCCGGCGTGGTTCAGGGCCTCAAACGCCATGCCGCCGGATAAGGCGCCGTCACCGATTACCGCCACGGTTTTTCTATCTGAGCCGGTTTGCCTGGCGGCAATACTCATGCCTAGTGCTGCACTGATCGAGGTGCTGGAGTGACCGGTGCCAAAGGCGTCGTATTCGCTTTCTTCTCGTTTGGGGAAGCCGGCGAGACCACCTTTCTGGCGCAGTGATTTCATCTGTTTACGGCGACCAGTGAGAATTTTGTGTGGGTAGGTCTGGTGGCCGACATCCCAGATAATCCGGTCATCGGGGGTGTTGAAAATGTAGTGCAATGCAATGGTCAGTTCGACCGTGCCCAGACCTGCAGATAAATGCCCACCCGTATTGGCAACGGTCTCCAGCAGAAAACTGCGTAGTTGCTGGGCCAGCGTTGATAATTGGTTCTGTGGCAGTCTGCGCAGGTCTTCGGGCGAATTGATAGATTCGAGCAGTGCCCATTGTGGATTGCCGGTGGTATACATGGGCATGGTTAACAATCCCGCTCGATGATGTAGTCGGCAATCTGGCGCAGTATATTGGCTTTTTCGCCCAGTGGTACCAGATGCGCTATCGCCTTGTTGTGCTGTTCCTGAGCCAGCTGTTTTGCGGCGTCGAGGCCAAGAATAGCTGAATAGGTCGGTTTACCCTGTTTCTGATCTGAGCCTTGTGGCTTGCCCAAAGTTGCGGTGTCACTGGTGACATCAAGAATATCATCCTGAATCTGGAAGCACAGGCCGATGCACTGTGCATAATTATCCAGCATGTCGAGCTCGGACTTGGTCACGTCTGGGTTGCACAGGCCGCCAATGATAACGCTGGCCCGAATCAGTGCACCAGTCTTCAAGCCGTGCATGGCCTCCAGTTGTTCCAGGGTTAGCTGGCTGCCGACAGCAGCCAGATCAATCGCCTGTCCACCAGTCATGCCACGTGCGCCAGTGGCGCTAGCTAATTGTGCGATCATTTTCAGGCGCTGATCGCCTGACAGGCCGGAGGCGTCATTGCTCAGTATCTCGAAGGCCATGGTCTGTAAGGCGTCACCGGCCAGTATCGCGGTGGCTTCATCGAAGGCCTTGTGGCAGGTTGCTCGTCCACGGCGCAGATCATCGTTGTCCATGGCGGGCAGGTCATCATGGATCAGTGAGAAGGCGTGGATCATCTCAACCGCGCAGGCCGGGGTATCCAGTTGTTGCTCATTGCCGACATCAGTGGCCAGTCCGGCGGCATAAACCAGCAGCGGCCGGATACGTTTCCCCGGGCCTGTGAGTGAATAGAGCATGGCTTCACTTAGTCTAGGATCTGGACTGGGCATATCGTGCAGGTATTTTTCCAGCGCATGATTTACACGCTGCTGGTAGCTGCTGATAAATGATTGCAGTTGGCTGGAAACAGGCATGTTATCTGGTTAGTCTTCGATATCGAAGTCTTTTTCCAGAAGTTTGCCGTTTTTTTCGACAAGTTCCTGGACTTTTAGTTCTGCGCTCTGTAGCGCCTGCTGGCACTCTGTGGTCAGGCCAATGCCTTTTTCGAAGCGCTGAAGTGATTCTTCAAGGCTCAGATCACCGCGTTCCATTTCTTCGACCAGGGTCTCGAGTTCGGAGAGGGATTTTTCAAAATTGATCTTTTTTTTGGCCATGGAAGGCGTCTCGCGCTGAGCTGTAATATATTCAGAATGGCGATTCTAACTGATTGATATCGCGGCTTCCATTAATTCGCTAATACGCTGTACCGGGATAATCTTAAGATCTTCAATGATATCGTTCTTTCTGGGCTGATTGGCCTTGGGGATAATTGCCACCTTGAAGCCGTGTTTGGCCGCCTCACGCAGGCGTTCCTGGCCATTGGCGACCGGGCGAATTTCACCGGCCAGGCCGATCTCACCGAAGGTGACGATGTCGGTGGGCAGGGCGCGGCTCCTGAAACTGGATAATGCGGCCAGTACCAGCGCGGTATCGGCGCAGGTCTCTGTCAGGCGGACGCCACCAACAACATTGATGAACACATCCTGATCATACATGGCAATGCCGGCATGTCGGTGCATTACCGCTAATAGCATGTTCAGTCGATTTGGGTCCATGCCCAGGCTGACCCGGCGAGGGTTGGAGCTGTGGCTGTCATCGACCAGCGCCTGTACTTCGATCAGCATTGGCCGGCTGCCTTCACGGGTAACGGTGATGATGCTGCCGGGTACCGGTTCCTCGTGGCGAGAGAGAAAAATCGCTGAAGGATTGCTGACTGCTTTCAGGCCTTCTTCGGTCATGGCGAATACGCCGAGTTCATTGACCGCGCCGAAACGATTTTTCACGGCACGAATCATGCGGTAGCGTTCGCCCGGGTCACCTTCAAAATAGAGCACAGTATCAACCATGTGTTCGAGCACACGTGGGCCAGCGAGGGTTCCTTCCTTGGTGACATGGCCGACCAGAAACAGTGCCGTGCCAGTATGTTTGGCGAAGCGTACCAGTTGCGCGGCGCTCTCACGAACCTGTGCTACTCCTCCGGGTGCAGATTGCAGTGTTTCTGTGTAAATGGTCTGGATGGAGTCGATGACCATAACCCGGGGGGGGGCTTTTGCTGCCAGTGTAATAATGCTTTCAACGCAGGTTTCGGAAAGCAGTTGTAGATTTTTCTCAGCAAGACCGAGACGCCTGGCACGCAGGCTGACCTGTTGCAGCGATTCCTCACCGGTCACATAGAGGCTAGGTAGCGAGTCGGAGATGGCCGCCAGTGTTTGCGTGAGTAGTGTGGATTTTCCTATACCGGGGTCGCCACCGATCAGGGTCACCGAGCCGTGCACCAGGCCACCACCGAGTACACGATCAAGCTCGCTAATACCAGTGGCGGTTCTCGCTTCAGCTTCCATTTTTACATCTTCGAGTTGCTGGATGTGTGCAGAGCTTTTGCTTTTGCCGGCGAAGCCAGAGCGCTTGTCTCCAATTTCGGCCACGCTCTCGATCAGGCAGTTCCACTCACCGCAGTCACCACACTGGCCTGCCCATTTTGAGTGGCTGCTGCCACAGCTACTACAGAGGTAAAGAATTTTTGCTTTGGCCATGAGTGTATTAATCAGAGCATGTCATCGGGAAAATCATTGTTCTGATTTTCTTCGTTTTCACTGGTTTTTTGCAGTGGTAATATGCGAACCGACTGTACCGCGTTATTGCTGGTGCGCATGATTTCAATTGAGTAATTATTAATCATCAAACTGGTGCCAGGTTCGGGAATAATTTCCATATGTTCCAGAATCAGGCCATTCAGGGTTTTCGGTCCACCCTGTGGTAGCGACCAGTTCAGGCTTCGATTGATATCGCGAATATGGGTTCCGCCATCGATCAGGTAACTGCCATCTTCCTGCTCATACAGATCAAAATTTCGGGTCGGCGCATCGGTGGTAAAACGGCCAACGATTTCTTCCAGGATATCTTCCAGTGTTACCAGCCCCTGAATGCTGCCATATTCATCGACGACCAGGGCAGAGCGTCTTTTCTTTTTCTGGAAGTTGAGCAATTGTCGCGTCAGTGAAGTACCTTCTGGAATGAAATAGGCCTTGCGTATGAGTGCGTTGACGTTTTCAAGATTTAGCTCACCACGTGCCAGCAAGTTAAGCACTTTACGTAGATGTAATACGCCAACGGTATTGTCAATACTGTCATGGTAAACCGGAACGCGTGTACGTTGGCTGTTGGTAATCTGTCTCTCGATATTGCTCCAGTCATCGGTGAGATCGATACCGGTGATTTCATTGCGAGGAATCATGATGTCTTCAACGCTGGAGTTTTCCAGATCGAGAATACGCAGCAACATTTCCGTGTGTTCACCGGGAATAAACTGGTTGGCTTCATTAACGACGGCGCGAAATTCATCGGCGCTGATTTTATCTTTCTGTCCCTCAGCAACATGTACACCAAACAGGGCCAGTAAACGATTGGCGAACATATTGACCAGCCAGACCAGCGGGTAGAGCAGTTTTAATAAAGGTGTATAAATGTAGGCCGCGACAAAGGCGACTTTTTCTGGTTTGAGTGCGGCCAGTGTTTTTGGTGTGACTTCGGCAAAAATTAAAACCGTTAGTGTCAGTAGTCCAGTTGCAATGGCAATACCTGCTTCACCATGCAGGCGCAGTGCGATAATGGTAGCGATGGCAGAGGCGAGAATATTGACAAAGTTATTGCCGAGTAGAATCAGGCCCAGCAAACGATCAGGGCGATGCAATAAACGTCGCGCCAGTTTGGCACCACGGTGACCCTCATCGGATAAATGTTTTAAACGATAACGGTTCAGTGTCATCAGCGCGGTTTCTGAGCCGGAGAAAAACGCCGAGAGCAGGATCAGCACAATGAGTATGATGACGAGAATACCGGTTGAGATATCGTTCAAGAGTGGGTTCTCTACTTATTATATGAATGTGTTTTTAATGCCAGCTGTCCGGGCTGTCAAGTAAGGCTGGTGTTCAGCTCAATAGAATTTCGAGTACAAATTTGCTGCCGAAGTAGGCCAGCATCAGGCTGAAAAAACCACCCAGTGTCCAGCGAATAGCCGTGCGCCCGCGCCAGCCAATAAAGTGGTGTCCAAACAGCAAGATGGCAAAAACCACCCAGGCAATAATGGAGAGCACGGTTTTGTGAACCAGGTGCTGCGCAAAAATATTTTCCAGGAAAATGAAGCCACTGGCCAGAGACAGGTTAAGACCAACAAAACCAATGGTGATGGTTTCGAATAATAATGTCTCCATGGTCTTTAACGGTGGTAAAAATCGAATGACGCCACCAGGCTGGTGACGATGCAATAAACTGTTTTGAATCGACAACACAATGGCATAGACCGCAGCGAGTCCTAGAATACTATAAGCGATCAGTGAGCTGATGATATGAAACAGAAGTCCGCCCGAACTAGTAGTAATGATGACATGATTGCTGGACTGTATGATATCCAGAATGATCATCAGCGCGGCAATGGGCATAACCAGGATACCGAGGATTTCTACAGGATGTCGCAGTGATGCCAGTAGAATTAATAGCGTAATACTGGCGCTAATCAGGGACAGGCTGCTATAAAACCCTAAATTGATGCCATTGGGGTTGGCCATGGTTGAGTAAAGCACAAAGGCATGAACTAATAGAGCGAGAAAACCGGGTGCCAGAAGCACAGGGTTACCGAGGTGCTGTAAAATACTGGATTTTCTCAGGTGCAGCCAAAGCCCAAGCGTGCACAGCAGGTAAAGTGTTGTGGCGGTAAAGGCGGCAATGGTTATGTGCATATTCATCTATATGGGTTATTGGTTATTATCGGGCAAATATTTCGCTGTTACGTAAACTGCCTTAATGATTATAATGCGCGATGGGTGCCATGTTAGCATCAAGTGGCAGAAACAGAAATGAGCAATAAGGGTGATAAATTGAAGATCCGTGTCCTGGGATGTAGCGGCGGTATTGCCAAAGGTGTGGCAACCACTTCTTTTTTGATTGATGATGATATTTTGATTGATGCCGGTACCGGTGTCGGTGAACTCAGTCTCAGTGAAATGAAGCGTATTAGATATATCTTCATCACCCATTCACATCTCGACCATGTCTGTTCTATTGCTCTTTTGATTGATACCCTGTTTGAACACCTGGTCGGCCAGCCGATAACTGTTTATGCGCAAAGCAGCACAATCAAGGTATTGAAGGAGAATATGTTCAACTGGTTGCTCTGGCCCGATTTCACCGCTCTGCCAAAAAAGTCCAATGCCGTGCTGAAATTCAGGGCGATGGGTAAAGGAGGTATTATAGATATTGATGGCCGCAGTATTGAAATGATTGAAGTCAATCATTCTGTGCCGGCGGTTGGTTATCGCATCGAGTCTCAGGGCAAATCCTTTGCCTTTAGCGGTGATACTACAACTAATGATACTTTCTGGGCTGCGCTCAATAAACACGATAATCTTGATCTACTATTCGTTGAAGCTGCTTTTGCCAGTAAAGATGCCGATATAGCCCATCTGGCATGCCACTATTGCCCACAAACGCTGGCTGAGGACCTGCCCAAACTCAGGCACTGGCCGAAAGTGTATATTTCGCACCTCAAACCGGGCGACGAAAAGCGCATTATGCGTGAGTGCCAGAAGGCCTTGCCGGACTGGAAGCTGCATCAACTCAAGAGCGGTGATCGATTTAAGTTATAATGCGCATCTTTTAGCCAGTTTGTATTGCGCAGCTGGTGTAATTCAAGATTAAACTCAAGGTGAACTATGTTTGACGGACTCAGTGAACGTCTGGCCTCCACCGCCCAGAAAATTCGTGGGCAGGGCCGATTAACCGAAGCCAATATAGAAGATGCGCTACGTGACGTACGCCGTGCACTGCTTGAAGCCGATGTCGCGCTCGCCGTGGTGCGCACCTTTATCGACGAGGTAAAACAGCGTGCACTGGGTGCTGAGGTGCTGACCAGCCTGAAACCGGGGCAGGTATTCATCAGTATTGTCCAGCAGGAGCTGGTCAAGGTTATGGGCGAGCAGAACGAAAAGCTCAACCTGGCTGTACAGCCACCCGCGGTGATCCTTATGGCTGGTTTACAGGGTGCGGGTAAAACCACTACCGTCGCCAAGCTTGCCAAACTGTTACAGGAACGCGAGAAAAAGAAAACACTGTTAGTGAGCTGTGATATTTACCGACCAGCCGCGATCGAGCAGTTAAAAACGCTGTCGATCCAGGTCGGTGCCGAATTCTTCCCCAGTAGTATTGATCAGAAACCTAACGATATCGCCAAGGCGGCAGTGGCCTATGCACGTAACCATCATATTGACGTAGTGCTAGTCGATACCGCCGGTCGTCTGCACGTCGATGCCGAAATGATGACAGAAATCCAGCAGGTGCATGCGGCGGTTAACCCCGTTGAAACCCTGTTTGTGGTTGATAGCATGACCGGCCAGGATGCCGCCAATACCGCACGCGCCTTTGATGAGGCGCTGCCACTGACAGGTGTCATCCTGACCAAAACCGATGGTGATGCCCGTGGTGGTGCCGCACTCTCGATTCGCCAGATTACCGGTAAACCGATCAAGTTTATGGGCGCCGGTGAAAAAATTGATGCACTCGAGCCCTTCCACCCTGATCGTGTCGCCTCACGTATCCTGGATATGGGCGATGTGCTCTCGCTGGTTGAAGAGGTACATGCCAAGGTTGACCACGCCAAGGCTGAGAAACTGGCCAAGAAACTCAAAACCGGTAAGAACTTCGATTTTAACGATCTTAAGGAACAGTTCGAGCAAATGCAGAATATGGGAGGCATGAGTGGCCTGATCGACAAACTACCCGGCATGGGCGGCATGTCCGAAAAAATCAAGGATCAGGTCAATGATCGTGAGATTCGCCGAATGATTGCGATTGTGAACTCGATGACCCCGAAAGAACGTAAATTTCCCGATATCATCAAAGGCTCACGCAAGCGCCGTATTGCAGAGGGTTGTGGC